>JABITU010000140.1 GCA_018668195.1 Tateyamaria sp.
ATGGTTATGTCTAACCATTTGGCTTCATCCAACGAAACAATATCAAGTCCAACTTCGCGCGCCAATTCAGCGGTGCGTGTCGATGTCGGGACACCTTTGATCCGCAAACCATCATTACGCACGTGTTCACCCAAACAACGCACCAACCACGCAGCAGTTGATCCAGTACCCAATCCAACGCGCATGCCGTCCTCGACGTATTGCGCAGCCCGTTTGGCAGCAACAAATTTTGCCTTGTCGATTGGCGACAATTCTCCGGCCATAGCAGCGACTCCCCAGTTACTGCGCACCTTATACAAAAGTGCTGGCTAAGGTGCGAGAAGAAAGCACCCCCTTAATCTCGCACAAATGCATCGCAAAAATGGGTCACGTCCCCTCTTCACTTCGAAATGTCGTTTTCGGAAAGACCTATAGTACCATCTGCCGTATTCATTAAGGCATGAGCTATGTCCGGCATTACGCCCCTGATAACGCATCCCTTGTGATCCGCCTTGCCCTGGAACAAGTTGGAGCGCCCTATAGGTGTGCACTAGTGGACCGTCGCCAAGCGGCCCAACGTTCGAATGCCTACATGGCCCTGAAGCCCAATGGTTTGATCCCAACACTGGAAACGGATCAGGGGCCCATCTTTGAAACAGGCGCTATTCTGCTTTGGCTGGCCAATCGCCACGGCGGCGTAGGCCCTGCCCCAGACAGTGCTGAGCGTGCAGACTTCCTGACGTGGTTGTTCTTTTTGTCTAACACCGTTCACTCCGCCTTGCTTATGTTGTTTTATCCTGAGCAATTCATTGGCGCTGACCCTATCCACCAAAGTACTTTGCGCGCAAACGCGGCGAACGCATTGGTTCGTTATCACACCCAACTCAATGGCCTTGTGGCCCACGGACATACATGGTGCGGCGGGCAAAAGCCCCGCGCTTTGGATTTTTACATCGCGGCCACATTGCACTGGCCCGCCATTTGCCCACGAGATTATGACCGTAGTTGGCACAGCATGGCCAACTGCCCAGCCCTCCATGACATGTGTCAGCGCTTGGAAACACTCGCGCCCGTTTATTCATTAATCCAAGCAGAAGGTATGAACGCAACCCCGTTCACAAAACCCGCAGCACCAAACGCTCCTGAAGGAAGCCCAATCTAATGTTCCTATCCGTTTTCGAAATGTTCAAGGTTGGCATTGGGCCGTCCTCTTCCCACACGATGGGACCGATGGTGGCCGCCGCCCGTTTCCTTGACATGATGCGCGCCTCACCGTTTGAATTTTCAGGTATTAAGGCGTCCCTGCACGGATCCTTGGCCTTTACGGGTGTAGGCCACGCAACAGATCGCGCGACGATCCTTGGCCTTGCGGGGTTTCTGCCCGACACCTACGACAATGATAAGGCTGATGCGGTTCTCACGACCATGCGAAAGACAAACACGCTGACCCCTGCAGACCTGCCGACGCTGAATTTTAATCCAAAGACCAATATGATCTTCGACTACGACACACAGCTTGATGGGCACGCAAATGGAATGATCCTGATGGCAACCGACAAACAGGGCGATGTCACCCTTAGCCAAGTGTTCTATTCTATCGGCGGCGGCTTCGTCATGACAGAACAGGAATTGGCCGCAGGCAAAGCCACCGATGAAGGTGCCTCAGTCCCCTTTCCATTCAAATCAGCCACTGAAATGCTGAAGATGTCCAAAACCTCTGGCAAAACCATCGCCGCAATGAAACGCAGCAATGAAGAAGCCCGTGGCGGCGCGGCCAACCTGAAAAAAGGAACCGCGCGTTTGTGGCAAGTGATGAACGATTGCATCAACCGCGGCCTTGAAACAGATGGTATTCTACCCGGTGGCCTGAACGTGAAACGCCGCGCCAAAGGCATTCATGACGCATTGTTGGCTGAACGGGGCATGAACCAACAAGCACCCCACACCATCAATGACTGGATGAGCGTCTATGCCATGGCCGTAAACGAGGAAAACGCCGCTGGTGGTCAAGTTGTTACCGCCCCAACAAACGGGGCTGCAGGCGTGTTGCCAGCAACTCTGCGCTATTACCTTGACCACGTACCAGGCGCATCAGAGTCCCATATCGAAGATTTCCTGCTGACTGCTGCCGCCATTGGGGGTCTAGTGAAATACAACGCTTCTATTTCTGGTGCCGAAGCGGGTTGTCAGGCCGAAGTGGGGTCTGCCGCAGCCATGTCCGCTGCGGCCCTATGCGCCGTAATGGGCGGATCACCCGAACAGGTTGAAAACGCCGCTGAAATCGCGCTTGAACATCACCTTGGCATGACTTGTGATCCCGTCAAAGGTTTGGTCCAAGTTCCGTGCATCGAACGCAACGGGCTTGGCGCGATCAAAGCCGTCTCTGCCGCCTCCCTCGCGCTACGCGGTGATGGCACACACCTTGTGCCCTTAGATGCCTGCATTGAAACGATGCGTCAAACGGGCGAGGACATGTCCGCCAAATACAAAGAAACCTCTCTTGGTGGCTTGGCCGTCAACGTGCCCAACTGCTGATGAAACCCGCAAGCGCAACCCTCACAGGCGTTTTGCTGATGGCATCCGGTGCAATGATCGCGCCCGGTATCGACGTCTTTGCCAAACTGGTTCCCCATGAAATCCCTGTGGCCCAAGTGACGGCCGCACGCTTCATCATGCAATCCAGCATTCTGCTGCCAATCGCCGCCTTCATGGCCGTACTTCACCTCCCCAACAGACAAGAGGTCGTGTTACATTTACTGCGCGCCACTCTGATCATGGTGGCTACAGGACTGTTCTTTACCGCCTTGCGTTCTATGCCCATCGCAGACGCAATCGCCGTGTTCTTTGTCGAACCCTTCATCCTAACCCTTCTTGGGGCCGTGATACTGAAAGAAACCGTTGGGCCTCGCAGGATCATCGCCTGTCTCATCGGCTTTGTCGGGGCATTGTTTGTAATCCGCCCAAGCTTTGCCAACACAGGCGCCGTCGCATTGTTGCCGTTGGGAACAGCCGCGTGCTTTGCGGTTTACATGATCCTCACACGGCAAATGGCGCAAAAGATGCATCCGCTGGCGATGCAATCCTACACTGCTATTGCAGCCGTGGTGTTGTCCGTCCCCGTCCTGTGCTTCGCGGATGGCTCAAACATTGCAGGCCTCGATCCTGCGTGGCCCAGCGCCTTTGCCGTTCAGATGATGATCGGGGTCGGGATCATGGCAACGCTCGCACATCTGTTGATCGGGTTTGCGATGGCCAAAGCGCCTGCAAGCACCCTCGCCCCGTTACAATATCTGGAAATCGTAACCGCCACGATATTCGGGATCGCTCTTTTTAGTGATGTGCCAACACCCACAACCCTGCTGGGCGTTGCGATCATCATATCCTCTGGCCTGTATATACTGGCACGAGAACGTCAAAGTAGCGCGGAAGCAGACTTAAATTAGTGACGCTAAGTGGCGTCACCAATTCCCTAAGGTGAGGCAGGAGAAATACAACCTACCAGTTGCATCAGCAAAAATCGTCACTTAGCCTAACCCAATGACACAAGATAAACCCCTCCTTGGCATCCTCCTTATGCTTGGATTCTGCGTCGTTGCCCCCATGGGGGACGCGGTTGCAAAAATCTTAGGACAATCCATACCGCTGGGCCAACTGCTGCTCGTGCGCTTCGCGGTTCAAGCTATCATTCTTATTCCAATGGTCTGGGCCACAAAACTGGTCTGGCGCATGAACGGATGGGTTTTGAAACTGGCCTTCCTTCGAACAGTCCTTCACATCTTCGGGATTGGCGCCATGTTCACCGCCCTGCAATACCTTCCTCTGGCCGATGCCGTTGCAATCGCCTTTGTGATGCCTTTCATCATGCTGCTGCTTGGCAAATACATCCTCGGCGAAGACGTTGGGGCCCGCCGTCTGATCGCCTGCATTGTCGGATTTATTGGGACCCTTCTGGTCGTTCAGCCCAGCTTCGCCAATGTGGGTTGGCCTGCGCTGCTGCCAATGGTCGTAGCCGTCAATTTCTCATTCTTTATGCTGATCACACGCCAAATCGCAAAAGAAACCAATCCAATCGGACTTCAGGCCGTCAGCGGCGTGATGGCTGTGGGTATCATGGTGCCCGCACTGGCGATCACCGCTGGAATGGGCATCGATGCCCTAACATTGATCCCACCCACAGGTTTCGAATGGAGCATGTTGGGGGCAATTGGGGTGCTTGGCACATTGGCACACCTGCTCATGACATGGTCACTGCGCTATGCACCCTCAGCCACCCTAGCCCCGATGCAATATCTGGAAATTCCAATTGCCACCGTCATCGGCTTTTGGGTGTTCAAGGATTTGCCAAACGGACTGGCCGCCGTTGGCATCGCTATCACCATCGCAGCTGGCGTCTATATCATCCTGCGCGAGCGGGCCATTTCACGTGATCTGGCAACGACGCCAGAAGCTGCGTAACGTCCTTAAGCATACGGCGCGGCAAGATGCACAACATCCCGGGCCCTGTCATCGTAAGAGCAATTGCACCCGTCGCACAGTTGGATGTGCCAACGCGTTGACCGGGTGCGAGGGCCAATCCATCAATCGGCCACTCCAAGCCAGTGGACGTACCCGCAACCTCAGACATAGGAAACAGCGATACGATATCACCCGCGCACGTCGGCAATTCCATTTGCGCAGGGCAATGAAACACAACTTCGTGCGGACCCAACAACACACATGGACGATCAGCACGCACCACAAGAGTATGCATCGCAGCCATCTGGTGATCCACACGCCCGCCCAAAAATCCCACGCCAACAACAACTGGCGTGTCGACATTGCGAAGACATTTATCAAAGTCGGTGCTATTCTGCTCAGAGATATGATGCTGCCGCTCAACAGGTACTTGCGCCAAGACGGAAGCGTCCAAAGAATCAAAATCACCAATAACGGCCTCAAGTTCGATTCCCGCCGCCAGCGCCACAATTGAACCACCATCCGCCGCTACACATGTTGGTGCGATGCTCAGCGCATAGTTTAAGTCCTCAGGACCGACGTCGCCACCACCTACAATAGTAACCGGGCGTTTACTTTGAAAAAGTGACGTCATTTAGGTGCAAATACACGCATTTATTGAAGTTCCACCACAATCTCGCCACGAAATGATACCATGCTAGGCACAGAATCGGGCTGCTTTCGCCATAGTTACCACGCTAAACAACAGGCTGCAAAAGCGCAGAGAACTAATCCTATGATGAGTAACAACAAAATTTAACGGTATCCTACGGGACGTTTTCCTGCACGTTGGAAGGCTTCTACGATTCATTTGGAACAATGAAAGCGATCGCTGAATACTTCCGCGATCTTGCATCTGACGACAGATACTTCGGCGCGGAACCTCCGCAGCCAGACGCAGAGATGCTGACACGTATCGCCCAGAAAGAAGTTTCCCGCCGCGTCGAAGTGCGCGAGCATGAAGGCAAGCTGGTCTTAAGCGCCCATGATCTAGCCGAGCCCGATCCGGCACCTACCCCTGCAATGTCA
>JABITU010000141.1 GCA_018668195.1 Tateyamaria sp.
CGGATGATCTCTGGGCTCGTTTTAAAGTACCTGAATGGGGAGTGTTTTGTCATACGGCAAGCCTACGAAACCACCCTGCTCGCTTCAACCGAGTTTAATCTGACAGTACCTCAGCACCACATGGCGGATGGCGCAGCCGGTCGTGACGCGGGTTTGGATGAAGTCCTCAAGGAAACGAGCGTTCACGAAGTAGAGGCTTTCATCGACCCGTAAGGTGACGACCGTAGGCGAGGTTTCGACGTCATGGCGGTGAATATTGCGAAAATGCTGGGTGCCGGAGACAAGGCCTACCTCGGCCACATGGGGGCGCGATGTTTTGTAAAGATGCAGCAGGATCGAGATGGTGACGCCGCTCGCCACACCAACTTCGACCCCAACGGCGAGCGTCAGCACAATTGTGGCCAGAACAGCCGCAAAGTCATCGCGGTTGTAGGCCCACGCTTTTTTGAGCACCTGTCGAAACTTCGGCAAAAGCCTGATGCGTCACTTCAGTCAAGCTGGAACGGCCGTTGCGGGCATAGACTGCCCCAACCTTTCTAGCAGTGTGTCAAGACACTTAGCCAACTGGGCTGGGGTGTTTGCTGTGGCTGCCACGTAGAAATCCGGGCGGATGATTGCATAGTTTGCATCTGCAAATTTCATCCACTCCGTGTAGCTATCGTCCAAGGTCGTGACATCGTATCCTTCGGCCCCAACCGAGAATATTCGTCCACCAAGACTTTCAAAAGCATCCATCTGGGGGGCATTCAACACACCGTCGGTTGTGGTGTCGACTGACAAGATCATCCAGCCTTGTCCAACCGCTTGGTCAAATCGGTCCGTCCGACCTTCGTATCGGACCATGCCTTGCGCAGATAACTCTCCCGCTGTGGCAGTGTCTTCGCACCAAATGCCTGGACCGAGTTTAACGAGGTCGCCTGTAATCGGTTTATGGTTGCGTGCCGCAAGGTCCGCCATCATGCGCGCGTCACGCATCGCAGCTTTGTCAGGATCAGCGATACAAATGATGTCACCAAGATCGCGGCTGAATTGGATGTAGTGCTTGGCGTGTTCGATCCGTTCTGTTTCATAGCTGTCCAGAACATCGATTTTCAACGTGCCATCGAGTATCGCCAACAGCCGCCAACTCAGGGCGACCGCATCGCGCAGGCCTGCGCACATGCCCTCACCAGCGAAGGGGGGCATAAGGTGGGCGGCGTCGCCTGCGATCATACAGCGTCCCTTACGCCACTGTTCGGTGTAACGTGCTTGAAACCGGTAAACCGCACTGCGTTCAAGTTTCGCGTTATTGGGCGTCAGGCCCCAGGGCTCCAACAGGCGCCATGCGCTGGCTTCTTTTGCAATCTCGTCTTTGTCTTCCGATGGCAGCACCATAAACTCCCACCGCCGTCTGCCGGGTCCGCCGGGCACGATTGTGGTGGGACGCCTAGGGTCGCACAACTGCCACTGCGCGGGCGAGGCTTTGTAGTCCGCATCGGGGATCATATCGAGGATCAGCCAGTCGAAGAAATACCCCTCATCGATGACGTTCAGCCCAAGTGCGTCGCGCACAAAGCTATTCGCGCCGTCCGCGCCGACCACGAATTGCGCGTTGATCTCTTGGGAGCTTGTGCCGTTTTCGATCACGAGTTTTGCGCTTGTATCCTCTTGGGTCAGCTGCGTGGCCGTCCAGCCGCGCAACAAGGTGACGGATGGAATATCGCGTGCAATGTCCATCAGGCGGCCTTCGAATTCGGGCTGGTTGAACCAATAGGTCACGTGCCACCCGCTGGGGGCGAGGCTTTCCCAATCGACGATTTGCAAGTCTTTGAGGTCGGCGTTCTTCCAATAATACAACTCTTTGTGGTTCTCGAATGCGGGATCGGTGTCCACATCAATGCCAAGTGTGGCGAGAATACGCGCAACTTCGGCGTCCATTGTCACGGCGCGGGGGCGGTCGTAGATTTCAGGCCATTTTTCCACGATGGTGACGGATTTTCCCGCATGGCCCAGCAGAATGGCGAGCAAAAGCCCAACTGGTCCGGCACCAACGATCGCAACATCTCTTCGTGACATTTTTATTCAAACCTTCATTTTGGTTAAGAGGTAACAGACGTGTCGCGTCGTTGCGAGTGTAAAAACAAAACACCGAGCGACAAGGCGGAAGCGCCGATCCAGATTGCGTCTGGTTTCATCATCAACAATGCCGCCAATATCAACCGTAGGGCAATCTCCCACGTGGCCAATCCGGTTTTGTCATAGGCCGCCAGCGCGCTGGACAGCAGATAGAGTGCAATGATAAAACGCGATAACAATAGCGCGAATGACCCGTAAGCGAAAATCCCGTCATAACCGTTGATGAAACCCCCGTTTGACGATCGCGGGTCAATAATGGCGTCGGTGATGATCAACAACTCGGGGTGGAACGCGAACACAAAAGGCACGATGAAAATGACGATTCCAGATTTTACTGCGGACAGGCCCGTTGCCATCGGTTCGGCCTTGGTGATGGACGCAGCTGCAAATGCGGCCAAAGCCACCGGCGGAGTGATCGCGCTCGCGACGGCGAAGTAGAAGATGAACATGTGGGCTGTGAACAGTGACAGGCCGAGGCCAGCAAGTACCGGACTCATCAACAGGGCCGCATTGATATAGGCAGGCACGGCAGGCATCCCCATGCCCAGCACTACGGCGAGGAACATCGTCAAGAGCAGGGCAACGAACTGAGGAAATGCAGTGCCAGTCCCGCCAAGATTCATCGAGTTCAGCCAAGCCAGCACATCGAGTGATAGGAAGACTGGCAAGCCCGTGAACGACAGACAGAAGTCGATGATCGAAACGGCAAGGAACATCAGATATAGCGTGGCAATCAAAACACCTGCTTCAGACAGCCCATTGACGATTTTACCAGGCTGCGCGCGGATTTCGGGGTCAAGAAACAGCAGTGCAATCAGCAACATGACAGCCCACCAGCCGGCCGCCCCCGCAGAGCCGGACGCATTTTGGACGGCCTGCAAAAACCAACTCAGGCTTTGAACGGAGCAACTGCCATCGGTGATCATGCGATCCGCGCCCAGAAGGCCACCGAACAGTCCGCAGCCAACGGCGTCTTTAGGGATCAACAGCAGCGCCAAGATGACAAAGATTGGGCCTAACACCATGACAAGGTTGAGGTAGTCCTGCCGCTCAAGGATCATGCCTTCGGTCATTTCACCAATCGCTGTGATGTTTTGTTTGCGCGATTGGAAGACCGCCGACAGGAACAGACAAAAGAAATACGCCGCCGCGGGGATAATCGCGGCGATGATGACGCTGGAATAGGGCACCGAAGTGAGCGAGGCGAGAACGAATGCTGCCACGCCCATGACGGGTGGCATGATGGATCCGCCTGAAGAGGCCGCGGCCTCAACCCCGCCTGCGAAAACTTTGGAAAAGCCGCGTTTGACCATCATCGGGATCGTTAGAACGCCCGTTGAAAGGACGTTCACAATCGGCCCGCCAGAGATCGTGCCAAAGATGGCGGAGGAAACGATGGCCGCATGGGCAGGACCACCGCGCAATTTACGTGTCCATCGGAACGCCAATTTGATCAACGAACGTCCGCCCGCGGAGCTTCCGAAGAGCGACCCAAGAACGAGGTAAGGGAAAATCGTGTTCAGCACGATATCCATGAAGCGGCCCAAAAGACCCGATGAATTGTTGACCAAGATGTCATGCACCCGTGGCCGTCCGTCCGACAACATGCGCGGTTCGCCCGCCAGCTTGGTCACCAAGTATTTGTTGATGTCGTCCGCGCCGTAGAAATACCAGACCAGCACGGTGAGGATTGTGTAGGCCGCGAATAGAATAGCGACGATGACCAGCGGCAAGCCCCACACCTTGATATTGTAGGTCAGGAACACCATCACCGCGACGCCAACAATAAGCACAAGCCAACCGCCCGTGGTACTGATGCATTGCGGATCATCTACCGAAGAGGGGGGAGGCAATCCAAGGCTTTCGTTGAACTCAACAGCGGCGGCAAGGCTTTTGGCGATAAGGCGCGCGCGGTCCCCGTTCAACTGGTCAATCAGACAGACGGATTCAATTTCGATCAAGTAGGTGATGGCGATGATCACGGCCATCACCACAAGGGCCGCATCAAGTGCCAGTCCCAAGCAACGACGCGCCGAAGATCTATCTTTCCAGTCGCGCCACATCGAATGTTTCAGCACGACAACGCCCATCATCAGGGCAAAGAAAAACGGGTAGAACCATTCTGTGGGAAATTTGCGGAAACGGGTGCCTTTATCGCTTAAAATCGAAGCAGCGAAGTCGTCGTATCCAGGTATGCCGGGGGCGGAATTGATCAGCCCAATGACGACCAAAGCCAAGGATAGTACAAACAATAAACGCTGCGAAAAATCGCGCGTATTTTGCAGTTCAGGCACACTATCGGACATCGTTTGAAACCTTTAAAAATCGGGCCGCGCGCCATCGCACTCGGCCCGTTTTAGGACGGGACAGATTACTGAGCGCACTCAGGAATTGTGTACCCAGATTCTTCCCATGCAGCGACCGCACCGGGGTGGTACTTCAACGGATTGTTGCCGCACATATCGGTTAGTTCCAGATCGGTTTCACCGTGCCATGTCACAGGCATAAACGCAGCCTTCGCATGATAGATGGATTCGATGTTTTCAATGAACGCGGCGGTCAAGGCCTTGGCTGTGTCAAAATCCATGGACACGTTTACAATATCCCCGCCGACAGTGGCAGGGCCGCGAAATGTATCGTCGCCGGATACAACGGTGACACCATCACCATACCCCATATCGGCCACCGGCATCGTGAAAGCCACAGTTCCGGGCAGTCGTGCGACGTTCGCGAAAGCCTCGCTTTCAAAAACGTCCTTGGGCGTGGAAAAGACCGTCATGTCACCGGACGCAAGCGCCGCTGTGACACGTGGATCAGGAAAGGCTTGCGGCAAGACAAAGACGTCCGCAGATCCGTCTTGAATGGTTTTCACCGCTTGGCCCCAGTTAACTTGCACACCCGTGTAGCCTTCGCCTTCATCCAAACCAGTAATTGTCTTAACCAAAAGTCGGGCGTTGGTCAGGGCCGCACCGCGCGGTGGACCGTTATAGATTGTTTTGCCTTCCAAGCCGTCCCAGCCGGAAATGCCGGAGCTGTCGTAGGCAAACATACCCTGAACCGAGATGCGGTATGTGTAGAGAACGGCGAGGTTTTCTGTCAGCTCAGCACCCGCTTCGGCGCCAAGACCCGCATAGGGGCCAACGCCGCGCGACATCAGGAACGGCAAAACGAACG
>JABITU010000142.1 GCA_018668195.1 Tateyamaria sp.
GACATCCGCTGGATGGCTTGGCTATTCAGACGACAAAATTAGATCTTTGATGCGTGCAGCGTTGGCTGATGGCTGGACCCACTTTAAGATGAAGGTTGGCGCCAACATTGAAGATGATTGCAGACGTGCAAAAGTTATCCGAGAAGAAATCGGCGAGGATCGTTTCCTAATGATGGATGCAAATCAGGTCTGGGGTGTCGATGAGGCGATCTTCAACATGAATCGTCTGTCAAAATTTAATCCGTGGTGGATTGAAGAACCGACAAGCCCCGATGATATCCTTGGCCACGCCCGGATCGCGCACGCGGTGGCGCCGATCCGGGTCGCCACAGGTGAGCATTGCCATAATGCCGTAATGTTCAAACAATTGATGCAAGCCAACGCAATTTCTGTCTGTCAGGTGGACAGTTGCAGGCTAGCAGGGCCCAACGAAATTCTGGCGGTAATGTTGATGGCTGACAAGTTTAACGTTCCTGTTTGTCCTCACGCGGGTGGGGTGGGGCTATGCGAATTGATCCAGCACATGAGTTTTGTGGATTTCATTTCTGTGTCAGGAAGTCTGGAAAATCGAGTTTTGGAATATGTTGATCACCTTCATGACCATTTTGTCGACCCGGTCCGCACAAAGGGTGGGTATTACCTTCCACCAGAAATGCCAGGTTTCTCAATAGAGATGAAAGCCCAAAGCATAGCTGAATACACCTTCCCGACTGGGAAAGCTTGGGTAAGCTGAGGTTGCAATAAATATTCAGGCGCTCGAGCTATGACGCGTTGCCGCTGCCAACCCGGCCCTTCAATGCCCAACTCCATTATCTAATCCTCTTACAGATGGACTGGGGGCGATTGGCAGAGCTCAACCCGCTGGAAGCGCAGTTAACACGATCCATGCAATCCAGATCGGCCAAGGATTGCGATGCCTAAACGTCGATATCCGCAGCTGGCACTTGCGCACATTAATTGGCAACAGCGGTTATTGTAGCTAACCCCATTTCTGCATCTGCAGCCATGATAACAGCCGACTTTCCTTCCAATCTCATATCAATTCAATGAATGGTGTCTGAGCCTTGTTTCACCACACCAATTCAGGTAACATTCTAGCATGCCAATACATGAATCAGCCGTGCAACCAGCCGACTTTGATGCGCCTGTGCAGTTAGCGCCTTTGTCCTCTTACAAAGGAACATTGTCGAGCCGCGTGTATCACAGCCTGAAAGACGCTATTTTGTCGCTGTCCTATCAACCCGGCCAAATCATGCGCAAACGTGATATTTGCGAACAATTGGGTCTTTCTCGCAGCCCCGTCTCAGAAGCAGTGACGAGGCTGGCAGCTGAGGGACTAGTCGACGTCATACCTCAAGCCGGCACATTCGTTGCCCGGTTTTCAATGAACGAAATCCGTGAGGGTGCGTTTCTGCGCGAGGCGCTTGAGCTTGCCGCTGTCGAACGCGTTGCAAAAACGATCACCGCAGATCAGGTGAAACAGCTTAAAAGAAATCTTCGGGTACAACAGGCCCTAGTAGATGATCTAGATGTGCAGGGATTTTATAAATTCGACAGCGAAATGCATAATTTAATTCTGGGGTTTACCAACTACCGCCGTCTTGCGGCCATGGCCGAGACCAGTTGGTTACAAGTCAATCGTGCGCGTCAACTGGTTTTACCCAATCCAAACAGGGTCGCAGATACACTTGCTGAACATAAGGCCATTGTGTCTGCACTTGAGGCAAACGACCCGGACGCAGCCCGGCAGGCAACCAAGACCCATCTCCGTCAATTACTTTTGCATCTTGAAGCGATAGAGCGGGACCGCCCCGATCTGTTTGATAAACCATGACACGCCCAAATCGCCCTCGCTATGCCGCGCGCCTGAATGCATTCAAGCAGCTTTCCCCTGGATCAGACGTGCGAGACTGGATCGCAGCAGCTGGCCAAGTTGAAGGCCTGGGGGCAGCGGACCTAAATTATCCTGATCATTTCGCCCGTTATGACGCGACCCAGATGGCAGGCTTTCTAGATGATGTAGGGATAGTTTTGAACGGTCTTGCGATGCGGTATTACACTGATCCCGGGTTTAAACTGGGGGCCTTTACCAATCCGGAGCCTGCCGTGCGCAAGGCTGCGCTGGAAATTACCAAAAAGGGCGTTGATACCTGTGCTGCGATGGGCGGGAAAACGGTCACGCTTTGGATGGGCCAGGACGGGTTCGATTACGCATTTCAAATAAACTATGCCGCTGCGTGGGATCGTACCATCAAAGCGATTTCAGAGGTTTGCGCCCACAACCCCGAAATTGACATTGCCATTGAGTACAAACCAAATGAACCCCGCGCCTACGCATTGATGCCGGATATCGGTACGACATTGCTTGCCTGTCGCGAGGTGAATGCGCCCAATCTCGGGGTTACCCTTGATTTTGCGCATGTTTTGTATGCCGATGAAATGCCGGCGCATTCTGCGGCATTGATCGGTCGGCATTCGCGCATGATCGGGCTGCATCTGAACGACGGTTATGGGAAGCGCGATGATGGGCTGATGGTCGGCTCTGTTCATGCAATCCAGACAGTTGAGTTATTGGTAGCGATGCTGCGGATGAACCAGACGGATGTGATCTATTTCGACACCTTCCCGGATATGGGGGGCCTTAATCCCGTTGAAGAGGCGCGCACAAATGTAACCCTTACCGACCGCTTTATGGACGTTGCTGAGCAGCTTGTCGAAGATGCATCGCTAAAGGATGCAATTGATAAACAAGACGCCGCTTTGTCACATCGCATCGTTGCAAAAGCGTTGTTCGGCACATGAACCTTTTGGTTGTCGGTGCTTTGCATTGGGACGTGGTGGTGAGGGCCCCACAATTGCCCAAGCTGGACGAGACCTTGCGCGGGCGAGACGTGAGCTATCAATTAGGTGGCAAAGGTGGAAATCAGGCAATCGCTGCAATTAAGGCTGGGGCGCAGGTTGGGTTTGCCGGACGCATCGGAGCTGACCAAGCAGGCACCGCAATACGCACCCTCTTGATGAAAGCGGGCGTTGACCTGGCTCAACTACAGCAAGGCACCGGCGCGTCGGGGATGAGCGTCGCTATCGTCACCGAGAACGGTGAGTACGGCGCTGTCATTGTGTCGGCTGAAAACCATGATTACGACCCGTTGGTTCTTGAGCTCCCAGCAGAGTGCGCAATGGTGCTGTTGCAAAATGAAATGCGACCAGACATTCTGCGCACCTGCGCGGCAGCGGCCCACAAACGCGGCGCACAAGTTGTCTGGAATGCGGCGCCAGCCAAGGATATTTCCCCGAGCGATCTGGCACTCGTCGATACGCTGATCATAAACCGGATAGAGGCCGCAGACATTTTGGGTCATGATGACATTGGCTCTGATCCTGCTTCGGCAGTGGTATTACTTGCGGAATTGGCACCCAAGGCCGAAGTCATCCTCACTTTGGGGGGCGACGGCGTGGTTTTTACTGCCCCGGGGCAGTTCTGCGAGATCCAACCGGCGCAGCCCGTCAAGGTAATATCAACACATGGGGCAGGAGACGTGTTTGTGGGAACATTTGCGGCCTCCCGCCTGCGTGGACTATCGCTTTCAAAAGCTGTCGCAGCCGGACAACAGGCTGCGGCTGTCCATATCAGTCAGAGCCGATAAAACGCTTGGGCTGTACCGCCAAAAATACTTTCTTGGGAGGCAGTTGGCAGATGTTCGGTTAACTTGCTCGCTGCCTCGAACCATGCAGTGTAGCTGGCCTTAAGACGGCAAACCGGCCAGTCTGATCCCCACATGATCCTTTCAGGCCCAAAGATTTGCAGCAAGTGTTCCGTATAGGGGCGCATTGCTGCAAGGGACCAACCATTGGCTTCCGTGACCAACCCCGAGAACTTGCAAAAGGCGGATGTGTCTTCTGCTAGGCGGGTCATGCCACAAGCCCACTGTGCAAAATTGTCGGAGCTATGGATGCGGATTTGAGGTTTCATGCAATGGTCAATGACCACCCGCATATCCGGGTAGCGGGTAAGCAGCTTCA
>JABITU010000143.1 GCA_018668195.1 Tateyamaria sp.
AAAGAAATAGGGCTGCCACGGTGCATCCGTTGTAATACAAGGCACCTCGTTAATCTCAGCCTGATCCGCCACCGGATTGGTGGTATCAGGGGTTGCAGCGGCCATGATCAGATCGACCTCTTCGCCAAGGATCAGGTCTGCTGCAACCTCGGCGGCGCGGTTTGGATTTGACTGGCTATCCTTTGAGATAATCTCGATGTTGTAAGATTTGCCGTTGTTTTCGACACCGCCTGACAAGGCCGCCTGAATACCTTCCAACACATAATCATCTGCTTCGCCAAAACCTGCCAATGGACCGGTCCGTGGGCTGACATGGCCGACTTTGATTGTCGGCGTCTGCGCATAGGCGCGCGTCGCTGTCAAAATCGCGGGTGCTGCGGCAGTTGCGGCCAACCCACCAAGAAGTTTGCGTCTGTTTGTTGTAATCGTCATGTTTTTCTCCTCCAAAAGAATCTTCTTACCGTAATCACCGACAGAGCGGCTTGTATATAGTGACGCTCAGCTTATGACGCCACGGCCATCGGTTTGGACTTGAACGCGGCTTTTGCCAGCCTCTTCACCTGTCGCGATGCCGCGATTTTACTGTTGCGCGCAAACGCCTCGTGATTGCTTTCCACTTGTGCCAAATCATACAAGTAATTGACCATTGCGCCGCTCGATTGCGCCAAACCTCTGTCAGAGCTGTCGGCGTTTGCGTGTATGTCAAAGACCTCAGCCCCATTGCCAAGGTGGAATCGTGCAACCGGATCAAAGGGCGCACCTGCACCGCCTTTTGCATCTAGCAGATATCGTGCTGCCATAGCGCGTACATCTTCTGACGGGGCCGATCCCTCCAGAACGGCAGAAGCGACATGGCCGATGTAAGCATCGCCCAATTGATCCGCCAGCCATGCGTTCAGGCGCGGGATTGGCGATAGGGTTACGAAATGGGTCAGATGAGGTAATTCCACCGACAACTGTTTGGCGACTTGTTTGATTAATAGGTTGCCAAAGCTGATGCCCTTCAGCCCCTGTTGGCAGTTTGATATCGAATAGAATACCGCCGCTTTAGCCTGCTCAGCCAACAGCGGATCGCGGTTTTCGGATAACACGTCGTCAACGGAGCCGGGAATATGATCGGCCAAGGCCACTTCCACAAAGATCAGCGGCTCGTCGGGCATGGCGGGGTGAAAGAACGCAAAACAACGGCGATCTGGCGGGCTGAGGCGGCGACGCAAATCATCGAGGTCGTCAATCTCATGAACCGCCTCGTACGCCACGATCTTATCAAGAAGCGAGGCGGGCGCGTCCCAATCAATCTGTTTGAGAACGAGAAACCCGTGGTTGAACCAACTGCGCAACAGCAAGGTGAAATCCAAATCCATGCGCCCCAGCGCAGGGTGATCTTTCATCAACCGCAACAAATCAACCCGCATCGACACAAGGTCCGCTGTTGCGCCCGCAGGTTGGTTTAGACGGCGCAGCAGCTTGCGACGTTGACCGGTGCTGGCTGCGAAGACGTCTTTGTAAGCATCTGTTGTACCGGTTTTTGCATAGACCCGCGCAGCTTCAGCTAAACGCACGGCGTCCAGTTCAAAGGTATCATTTACCAGCTGAAAGAAGCCGAGCTTTTCTGCGTCATCAAACGCGCGGTAACGGGCTAGGATAGTCTCAGCCAGTTTTACGCCGGAAACCTCCCCCTCGTCTGATAACAGCGCGTGGCATAACGTGGCCACGTCACGCGGGTCGTTATCATTGCGCGCCACACCCCGGCGATCAAATAATGTCGTTAAAATATCAGGTAAGAAACGAGTGCGTTGCACGGGACGGCTCCGGTATGGGTTAAGGCAGGCTGACCGACTGCGACGACAGCGACACCGTGAAACTCAGCGATCCTTCGTTCACCAGCCACTTGCGTATGTCATAGGTCCGCGCACCGGTTGCGTGCATCGGGTCTCCATCGGCGATAGCACGGGCGGCATCCAGATCTGCGGCGCGGTAGATGATCATGCCTTCGGCTTCCATCATGTCGCCGGAGGTGTCCGACACGGGCCCCGCCATAACCAGAGATCCTGCCGCTTCCATGTCTTTTTGATAAGCAAGGTGAGCTGGCAAAGTCGCCTTCACCAACTCCATGTCGCCTGCTGGCGCTGATCTTACCACGAACAGTTCCATGGCAAGCGCGCCGCGCCCTTTAGCTTCGTTTTTATACTCTTCCCACTTTGGCATGGTGCGACTCCCTGTTGGTGCTGCCAACCTTAGCCACTATTTTCTAAACAGCAAAATAAAAAATCGATTTTATTTGACAATAATCTAAAAACACGACATTCTTGACGACGAATCTGGGAGGCACCAATGACAGACAGCGCATCCACCGACGTGGTACGCGAAGCAGCAAAAAACGAAGTGCGGGTAATGCGGGGCACGCTAGAGACGTTGGACGCCGCACAGATCGACCTGATCCTGACCAAGGCAAGGTCCCATTATGCGTGGACAGACAAGCCGGTTAGCGATGAGCTGCTCAACCAGATCTTCGACATAATGATCATGGGCCCAACGAGCATGAACACATGCCCTGTACGGATTACGTTCGTGCGCTCTGATGCGGCAAAAGAAAACCTGGCCAAGTCGTTGAAGCCCGCCAATGTGCCTAAAGTGATGAGCGCGCCCGTGACGGCGATTATCGCGTTTGACCTCGAATTCTGGACTCACCTACCCAAGTTGTTCCCGCATGAAGACCGGCGGTTCATGTTTGAAGGGAAAGATAAGCACATCGAAAACACTGCGTTCCGCAATTCGACCTTGCAGGGTGCATATTTCATGATCGCTGCCCGCGCTTTGGGTCTGGATGTGGGCGCGATTTCGGGCTTTGATAACGCAGTTGTGGACGCCGAATTTTTCGCAGGCACACCGCTGAAATCCAATTTCCTATGTAATCTTGGCTACGCAGATGTGGACGCATTATTCCAACGCCTGCCGCGTTTCGAATTTGATGATGTGTGCGAAATTCTCTGATCCAAGGAACACGGACTGATGGCAATTAAAATGAAATCCTCGGTGACGTTGACGGCCAAAGCAGACTGTCCGTCCCACTCACTGGCCGAAGTCGCCGTGCGCGATCTTGTACAGATAATTGATGAACCCACAGACCGTGGCGGCACTAATCAGGGTTTCACCCCCACCGATACGGCGCTGAGCGCGCTGATTGGTTGCACAAACGTTATCGGGCACAAATGCGCGGCCAGGCTGGGTGTCGACATCGGCAATCTGAACATCTCGGCCAAATGCCGCTTCAACCGTCTTGGAGTGACCTTGGTCGAAGACATCGATGTGCCATTCGAGGAAATCGATCTTGTTGTCGTCGCGGACGGCGCGGCAACCCATGACGAATTGAAACAGGTGGCCATAGAGGTCGCCAAATTTTGCCCCCTCGCCAAGCTGTTTCGCGGCGCGGGGACGGTGATCAACGAAGACTGGCGTAAAGCCAAATAACCACTTTTCGGGAGGAGAAGATTATGAAACTGACACGACGTATTGCCTTGGCGACTTCGATCGCGCTTGGTATGACGGGGGCCTTGGGAGGGGCTGCCGCAGCGCAAGAAACGATCAATATGACAGCCATCGACGGCTATCCCGAACGATCCATGTGGGTTAAAGAATTTTCCGGTTTTTTCATACCGCGGGTAAATGAACTGCTGGCTGAAAGCGGCAACTACGAAATTAATTGGATGGAAGCCTACGGCGGGCAGATCGTTAAGCCGCGCGGCGTGCTGGAAGGCATCAAGCTGGGCTTAGGCGACATCGGTATTGTAACCACAATTTTCCATAACTCCGCACTACCTTCCCAAGGTATTTCAGCCGTAACGCCGTTTATCGCCGCCGATGCGCGCATCGTGGCAAAGGCTGTTGACGAAATCGCCCGCGAGTTCCCACAGATGGATGCTGAATTAGCCAAAGAAAATCAGGTATACCTCGCCACGGGCGTCGTTCTCGACACTTACCAGATATTCTCAACCAAGCCATTGAATTCCTTGTCAGACCTTGAAGGGATGAAAATTGCCGGTGCCGGTTACAATCTACGCTATCTCGAAGGCATCCCCGGTGCCGCTGGCGTGAGAGGCGGCCTGCCGACCTTTTATAATATGTTACAAACGGGCGTCGTAGAAGCCGCGATGCTGTGGCCCGAAGCGGCTAAGACCTTCAAGATCGCCGAAGTTGCACCTTACATGTTGCAGGCCGATCTCGGCGCGGTGAACTCCAAGACTGTGACCGTCAATGCTGACGTTTGGGCCAATCTTTCAGATGAGGTCAAAGAGGTGCTGCAGGCCGTGGCTATTGAATACCGTGACCACGTTGCAGGTATCGCGATGGACCGTGCCGAAGCGTCTCGACAGGCGTACATTGATGGGGGCGGCACGGTCGTGGAGATGTCCGCTGAGGAGCGTCAAGCATGGGCCGACAGCATGCCAAACATCGCCGCTGAATGGGCCGCTAAACTTGATAGCACAGGTGCGCCAGGTACAGCGATGCTAAACGCCTATATGGGCAAACTGGCCGATGCGGGCTTCGCTCCACTGCGCGATTGGGCGGCTGAATAAGTCTTGTGAGGAAGTTAAAATGATCGTCACGGGTCTTCGAAAAATTGGAAGTTGGGTCGTGACTATCGCGATCATTGCCAATGTCAGCGGCGCATTTGTGCTGTTGACGTTAGTGGCGATCATGAACGTAGACGTAGCATCGCGAAATCTGCTCAATGCGCCGTTTCGGGGTGTCGTTGAGGTGGTAATTTTCTTGCTCGCGTTTATTGTTTTTTTGCAGCTGCCAGACGTTGTCCGCACGGGGAAATTAACCCGATCTGACGGGTTTCTGGGATTGATGCGTAGCCGCGCGCCACGTTTTGGTGGGGCACTGGCGCGATTTTTGGACGGCATCGCATGCGTGTTTATGTGCCTAATAGTTTGGACCGTCTGGCCGGAGTTCACTGAAAGCTTCGAGAGCTGCCAATTCTTCCAAACCCCCGATTACGGCATTGCCCCGACTGGCGATATTTGGGCGGACTTCAAGACCGGATTGGCCCGTTGTGATTACTTTGGCACCCCCGGAATTTTACAGGCCCCATGGTGGCCTGTGCGCCTTGCAATAGCGTTCGGCTGTGCATGGGCCGCGATCCTATTTTTCTTCAAAATTATTTTGGGTGATGACGACCACAAACACGTCACCGCGCAAACAAGTGGCGAGGTATAAGTAATGGATCCATTAACAATTGGAATTCTGTCAGTCGGCGCGATAGTCGTCTTAGTCTATCTTGGGCTGTATATCCCCGTAGCACTCGGCCTTGTATCGTTTGTATCAATCTGGATGATGTCGGGCAAATCAATCCTTGCTTTCAACTTTCTGAAGGTGGCCGTCGGAGATGGCGTGACAGAATATAACTTTGCAACGATTCCGCTATTCACGCTAATGGGCTTGCTGGTGTCGAAGGCCCGATTGGGCAGAGACATCTACGACGTCATGAACTCCGCCTTTCGGCGCGTTTTGGCTGGAATTGGCATGGCAACCGTAGGGGCAAACGCGATCTTTGCTGCCGTCACTGGATCATCCATCGCATCCGCCTCCGTGTTCACCAAAATCGCAGTGCCGCAAATGCTGCGCTACAACTACAACAAACGCTTCGCAGTTGGTGTGGTGGCAGGATCATCCGTTCTGGGCATGATTATTCCGCCTTCCGCCATGCTGATCATCTATTCTTTCGTCGCCGAAGTCTCGGTTGGCGACATGTTCCTCGCTGGGATCATACCGGGGCTGTTGCTCACAGCCGTCTACATGATAGCGATTTACCTAATGGCACGGTTCTGGCCATCGTTCATCGGCACCGACATCAAAACCGACGAGATGCCCGCGATGGAGCGCAGCGAAATGTTCCGCAAAGCATGGCCTGTCTTAGCGCTCATCCTGCTGGTTCTTGGTGGCATCTACACCGGCTGGCTGACACCTGTTGAGGCAGGTGCAGCAGGTGCGTCCCTCGCACTGATCGTCGCGCTGGGTCGCAGGTCCATGTCGCGCCAAGAGTTCTGGGAAACGCTGGTGGAAACCGGTCATATAACCGCCGCGATCTTGCTTTTGATTGCGATGGCGTCGTTTTATAGCCGGATGCTCGGCTATGCAGGTCTGCCCAATCAATTGGACGCGCTGTTGCAAGAATGGGATTTGACGTTCTTCCAGATCATGCTACTTTACGTGATCTTGATGCTGGTGCTGGGCACGCTGCTCGACACCGCGTCGATCATCCTGATCGTCGTGCCGCTGTTTATCACGTTGATCGAAAGCCAAGGGCTGAGCCTGATTTGGTTCGGCATCGTCACCGTCATCGGCGCCGAAATTGGCCTGCTCACACCACCCTTAGGCATCTCATGCTTCGTGATCAAAAGCACGCTGAACGATCCCAATATCTCGCTGAAGGATGTGTTCCTTGGCTCGCTTCCTTTCGCTTTTCTAATGCTGTTGGTGCTAATCGTTATCATCCAGTATCCGATCCTGTCCACTGCTCTCCTTTAACTTGTTGAGGACCCAATGAAGAACGTATCAATCGACACCATCACGCAAGCCTTCGTGGATTACTGCGCAGATGACACCGACGAGCGCACAATGTTTGTGCTGACCAAAATGGTCGAACATCTGCATGCCTTTGCGAAAGAAACGCAGCTGACCCATGCCGAATGGTCACGCGCGCTCAAATTCGCCACGGATGCGGGCAAAATTACCGATGATGAACGCAATGAATTTGTGCTGATCTCAGACGTCACTGGCCTGTCGTCACTGGTTGACATGATCGGCTCGCAACATAATGGCACATCGTCCTCCGTGCTTGGTCCATTTCATTCGGTTGGCGCACCTGAACTGCCCGTCGGGGGCGACCTAAAACAGGACAACGACGGCGCGACGGTTGTGATCGAAGGTTTCGTAAAAGACCTCGACGGCAATCCAGTTGAAGGTGCCGTGATCGAACTGTGGCAGACGGCCGAAAACGGCCTTTATTATTCCCAAGACGGGGATCAGGGAGATTTCAATCTGACCTGTTCGATGAAGACGGGTGCGGACGGGCGTTATGCCATGACCACCGTAAAACCTGCACCCTATATGGTGCCCGATGACGGCCCCGTGGGGGAGCTGTTCCGCGCCACAGGCCGCACCCCGTGGCGGCCTTCGCACCTGCACTTTATCGTACAGGCGGACGGATTGCAGTCCTTGGTGACCGAGGTTTTTGCGGATGGTGATCCTTACCTCGATCGCGACGCCGTGTTCGGTGTGCGCGAAGACCTAATTATGAACTACGTCGAAAGTTCTGATCTCGACGCGCTGCCTGATGACCTGGAAATCGGCCGTGACGCAACAGTTCCCTATTATAAGGTCGATTTCGATTTCGTCCTTGTTCCTGAAAAATCATAAATTCCGATCTTAACAAAGGAAAATAAAGATGCGCGAAACACATCTCGAAGACGGCAAATGGTGGGTCAGCCCCTACAACTTTGAACCCGACGTGCGGGACGGTTTGAACCTGCCCGAAAAGGTCGAAATCCACGATGCAACACTGCGCGACGGCGAACAGACGCCCGGCGTTGTGTTCTCGGTCGATGACAAAATCGAAATCGCAACCAAGCTGGATGAACTCGGTGTGGACCGCATTGAGGCTGGCATGCCCGCGGTATCACCCGACGACGTCACAGCGATCAAAGAGATCTCTAAGCTAGGCCTGAAGTCCAAGATTTTCACCTTCGCCCGCGCAATGAAAACCGACATCGATTTGGCGCTTGAATGTGGTGCGGATGGTGTGGTGATCGAGGTGCCAATTGGCTATCCGAAACTCGTCACCCAGTTCGGTTGGACATGGCGTGACGTGGCCGAGAAGACCGCGCCGATCATCAAATACGCCAAGGACAACGGCCTTCACGCGCTGTTCTTTCCCTATGACACGACCCGCGCGCGCAAGGATGATCTGACAAACCTGTGCAACTACATCATGGACAACACAGCGCCCGATTCCATCGGCATCGTGGACACCATGGGCTGTGCCACGCCCGAGGCAATCAAGCACATGGTGCGTTGGGTCAACGACATGACCGGCCTGCCTATTGAAATCCACACCCACAACGATTTCGGCATGGGTGTCGCGACCGAACTGGCCGCCATCACAGCAGGTGCGGTCTGCGTGCATTCCTGCGCCAACGGTCTGGGCGAGCGCACGGGCAACGCAGCGCTTGAAGAACTGATGATGGGCCTCCACCTGCTCTATGGTTACGACACGCAATACAAGCTCGACAAAATCCCTGAGCTTGCCGAAATGATCGCCGCCAAATCCAACATCCCGATTGCCCGCAACAAACCCGTTCTCGGCCACGGCAATTTCATCCGCGAGTCCGGCATCGGCATCAACTACGTCATGAACGACCCACTGGTCATGTTCGCCACGCACCCCGCGCTGACGGGCAAACAGGGCGAAGTCGTTCTGGGCAAGAAATCCGGCAAAGCCTCGATCATCTACAAGATGGGCGAGTTGGGCATGGGTGAACTCGACGACGACAAAATCGGTGCGATTTTGGCTGAGGTCAAAAAAGCTGGTATTGCAAAACGCGATGTTTTATCCAATGAGGAGTTCGCGAATATCGTCACGTCCGTAAAGTCAGCCTAAATCGAGGATAGTCCAATTCCGTTCCAGTCCCTACCGACCCAGTCTGAATCAGCAACCAAGTTGGCATATCGTCAACTGCGGGAAATGCTGTTGACGGGTCGGTTGGTGCCTGGCGAAAAGCTCAAGATCGACGGGCTTCGTGAGGTTTTGGATGTGGGCGCTTCGCCTATTCGAGAAGCGCTGAGCCTTTTGGTGTCGGATCAGTTGGTGGTCCGACACGAACAGCGCGGATTTCGCGCAGCCGATGCAGGCCGTGATAATTTCAACGAAATTCTAGACCTGCGCAGCACCCTTGAGGGGAAGGCTTTGCGCCAAAGCATGGCTCGCGCCACGCCTGAGTGGATCGAAGAACTGGTGGTGGTTCATCACCGGATGACCCGCGCCAAGACTGCCGGAACCGAAGAGTTCGAGGTGAAGCACAAGAATTTCCACATGGCCCTGATCGGCAATTGCAATTCACCGGTCATGCTGGGGATTTGCGGTCAGCTGTATGATCTCAACATTCGTTACCGCTACATCGCCGGTCAGTCCAAGGATTATAAAGGCCGAAAGGTCGACGACGAACATCAGGTGATCCTTGAGGCCGTTATTGCCGAAGACACCGAAAAAGCAGTGGCACAACTGCTGTCGCATTATGAAAAGACCGGCGACTTCCTCAAAGCCTACATCAAGTAGTGCCGGCCCCAATCATTATTTATCGAGATGCGGCGGTGTGACCAGCCCATTGGCTTCGGCGTCCGCACGGTCCCAATAGGCGATGTAGATGCCCGGAGGTTCCTTGCCTGCTGCCATCTTCTCGATGATTTGCGGGCTGCGCGTGATGCGGGAATGGTGCTGACGCGCCCACTCGAAATGCAAGTCTCGTAAGCGTTCAATCTGGTCTTGATGCTCGGCGCTCTCGCCAAGGTCATGCAATTCATCCGGGTCGGTTTCCAGATCAAACAGCATCGGACGCATCAGTTCGACGTGTACGTATTTCCAGCGGCCATCGAACACCATCACAAGGCGCGCATCGCTTTGATCGACGTTAACCTCCTGGCGGGCATCACGTGTGGAATAATCATATTCTGACACGCAGTAGTCGCGCCATTTCACGTCCTGCCCGTGCAACAGCGGA
>JABITU010000144.1 GCA_018668195.1 Tateyamaria sp.
CGCGAAACAGCTCAGAGACGGGCGTGCCACCTTCAGCCTACTTCAAAACCGCCATGATCTGCGCGTCGCTAAATCGTCCAGTCTTCATCGTAAATCTCCTCAGATATCTTGCCGAGTAAATTCTACTTTTGAACACCACTAATTTTAGGGGGGATTACCTTAGCTTTTCGGTCGTCAATGGCTTTTAACTTTTTGAGACCTCTTTTAATCGTGCTGCAAAAATCTAAATATCCAATACAATCGTTGAAAAGGGCCGAAGAGATGACCAATTATAGCAAGAACCCAGACGCCATCGCAGCCCTGTCAGCCGAAGAATTCTATGTGACGCAGGAATCGGGCACCGAGCGTCCCGGCACTGGCAAGCTGCTCAGCAACAAAAAGCCTGGCATTTATGTCGACATTGTCTCGGGCGAGCCACTGTTTGCTTCGTCGGACAAGTATGAAAGCGGCTGTGGCTGGCCATCTTTTACCAAACCAATTGAGCCTGCCAATGTAGAAGAACTCCGCGATACATCGGCGGGCATGGTCAGGACCGAAGTGCGCAGCACACATGGCGACAGTCACTTGGGCCATGTGTTCCCCGACGGGCCGCCAGATCGTGGCGGCCTACGCTATTGTATCAATTCAGCCTCACTGCGTTTCGTACATTTAAACGACATGGAGGCCGCGGGTTACAGCGCTTACCTGAACCAGGTGGGGGATAAGACATGAGTAACGCACGCGCAGTACTGGCCGGCGGATGTTTCTGGGGAATGCAAGATCTACTTCGCAAGAAACCTGGCGTAGCATCCACCCGCGTCGGCTATACCGGTGGGGATGTTCCCAACGCCACCTATCGCAACCATGGAACACACGCCGAAGGGATCGAGATTACTTATGATCCAGACGTAATTTCGTATCGTGATCTGCTCGAATTCTTTTTCCAGATCCACGATCCAACCACTCCCAATCGCCAAGGAAATGACCGTGGGCTTAGTTATCGTTCGGCGATTTACTACATCGATGAAGGCCAAAAATCCGTAGCCATCGATACGATGGCTGATGTTGACGCCTCTGGCATCTGGCCGGGAAAAGTGGTGACAGAATTAGAACCAGTCGGTGATTTTTGGGAAGCGGAGCCAGAACATCAAGATTACCTCGAACGTATCCCACACGGCTATACCTGCCACTTCATTCGCCCCGATTGGGTTCTGCCTAAACGAGCGACTGGATAAAAATAGGTAGCGCTCATGCGCTGTCACTACAGATTTCTTAGGTCTAACAAGGTATCACGATCTGAAAGATCGCGCTGTACTGTACTGTTCACATAATCCTCAAACGCTAGGAAAGCTTTGGCCGTGGTCCAAATGGTCCCTATCCTGATGCAATCCGTGGACGCCCGGTCGCTTCGACTGTTAGGGCTGCCTCGAAGAAAACCTCGCGACCTTCGACTTCGGCCATGCGCATGTCGCGAAAAACCTTTACCTCGATTTCTTTGGCACCTGCCGCGGTCGCGGCCCCAATTGCAGCTGTACGCAGAGCGGATTCCAGCTGTTCAAGCGCCATAGGCAGGTCGTCAAAATCCTTAGGGCCACTGTCAAGGTGCACCCGAAACCGGTCTGCGCCGGGCGCGGTGACAGTACCTGCGCGACGCACTGTCACCCGGCCCACCACAGCGCCAATGGCGTTGGCAACACCCCCATCTGACGGCAATATCATTTCGCAGCCCAATCGCGCGCCCACTTCTGGGTAGTAAGACAGCGCTGATGCACCAAGCCCAACAACTGGCACAGCCAGCCCCGTTTTAATTCGTAGTACCCCTTCGTGACCGCCCAGACCCATTTGCATAAGCGTATGTGTGGCCAGCCTCTCATCTATGCCTTCCTCACCTAAAGCGGCCTCCAGCAGTGCGATACTTGTTTGGTGGGTCAGCTGGCTCACTATCATCTGCGCCATTTGCCTTGGATCTGCTGATAGGACTGTTCCAGCGCCGATGCGTCGTCGTCCCAATAACCGCAGAGCCATCTTTGCGGCGTCGGCATCCCAAGTATCCAGATAGCCCAGCGCATGGGCTGCATCCGACGGTGTCACACTTCCGATCTGGATCAGGCCACGCTCGACCAACCGGCGCAGCGCAGCATGCTCCATTCGGTTGCGCAGCACTACCGCCTGAGGCTGCACAGTCGGGCCGATCCGTTCGAGCAAGGCGGCCTCTCGGCTGCCCAACCCCTCGGCGCTCACCCCCTGTACTGCTCGGACGAAGCGACCATCATGATCACCCGGCGTGATATTGCGCAGTTGTGCTTCCAACATAGGCAGCACAACATCCGCCGCCTCTAAGGCCATCAAAGAAATCGGGATCACCCGGCGGGGACCCAGCGTCACACCGCCTTGCAGACCTTCGGTCACTATATGCACTTCACTATCACCGCCAAGGCCAGTGGTGCGCATTGCCACCGCCTCAACCATAGTGCGGTAAGGTCCAACCCGGGCTCCCTGAGGGTCGATCGCAGGGCGCCCATTTCTCAGCATTGCAACATCCGTTGTGGTGCCACCAATGTCGCTGACCAGCGCATTTTCCGCACCCGTCAACCAGCGTGCCCCTACGATCGATGCCGCAGGTCCGCTTAGGATTGTTTCGATTGGCCTTGCTCGAGCCTGCGCCGCCGACATCAAAGCACCATCACCGCGCACCACCATCATCGGAGCAAGCACTCCAATCTCGCGCAACACGTCTTGCGCTCGACCAATGAGGGAATCAATCATTCCAATCAATCGCGCATTCAGCAATGCGGTGAGCGCGCGTTTCGGGCCACCCAATTTGGCAGACAACTGGTGCGATGCAGATACAGGTCGCCCTGTGACCTCGCGGATTATCCCCATTGCACGTTGTTCATGCGCTGGGTTCCGGGTCGCAAATTGAGCGGCCACAGCGAAACCGCTCACGTCATTCTTATGGGTGTCCAAAAAGGCCAGAAGTGCGGACTCATCTAGCGGTGCAGCCTCAGATCCGTCATGCACGTGCCCACCGTTCAGCATACAGACAGGGTCACCCTTTAATGCATCAGAAAGCTCATGGCTTTGCATATCACGTTCCGCAAAGCCGATGCAAATCAGCGCTACGCGCCCGCCTTGTCCTTCGACCAGCGCATTGGTGGCCAGCGTTGTCGACAGCGAAGCCATCGCTATCGAATCCGGAGCTATGCATGCCTGTTGCAAAACGGCCCGAACGGCCGCACCCACGCCCTGTGCCAGATCGTGCCGTGTGGTCAGCGCCTTGGCGCTCGCTAACACATCTTGCTCGTTACGGATTAACACAGCGTCGGTATAGGTTCCGCCTGTATCCACACCCAATAGTATCGCCATCGCTCGTTCCTATGCCTCGCGCAACCGCGCCACCGCCCACTGCGCCGCATCTGCAACAGCAGGGTCAGGATCGCTAACCAGCGTTTCAGCCACTCCTAAAAGACCAGCGTCAGCCGAATTGCCAATTGCGTACAGCACATTGCGCACAAACCGTTCCCTACCAATCCGTTTGATCGGCGACCCAGAGAACCGCGAACGAAACGCCGCATCGTCCAAACCAGCCAAGTCAGCCAGCGGTGGTGCACCCACCTGACCAAGATAGCGCTGGTCGCTGGCTTTCACTGCGAACTTGTTCCAAGGGCAAACCGCCAGACAATCATCACACCCGTAAATCCGGTTGCCCATCAGCGCGCGGAGATCGAAATCTACCGGGCCTTTGTGCTCGATCGTAAGATAGGAAATGCAGCGGCGGGCATCCAGACGGTACGGTGCTGGAAACGCATTCGTCGGGCAAATGTCGAGACAGGCCCGGCATGATCCGCAATGATCCACCTCGGCCGCATCCGGCTGTAATTCAAGAGTTGTAAATACTGAGCCCAAAAAGGCCCAATTGCCCCAGTCTTGGCTCACGACATTACTGTGTTTGCCCTGCCAACCCAAACCAGCAGCTTGGGCCAGCGCCTTTTCTGGCACCGGAGCAGTGTCAACAAACACCTTAACTTTTCCACCCGCCTCGGCGATCAACCAACGCGCCAACCGCTTGAGCCGCTTTTTAAGAATGTCGTGATAATCACGCCCCTGCGCATAGACAGAAACCGCGCCAAGTTCACTGTGTTCTAAGACAGTCAACGGATCATGCTCAGGCGCATAACTTTCAGCAAGCATCAGGACCGATCGCGCCTCAGGCCACAGCGCTGCTGGATTGCTTCGCCAAGCCATCCGCTCGGCCATCCATGCCATCTGTCCGTGGTGATCAGAAGCGATGAAATCTGCCAACCGCTTGGCTACTTGAGGCACTGCATCTGGCCGACAGACGCGCGCCGCGACAAAGCCTTCTTCGAGGGCGCGCGCCACGATCCTGTCTTTCAAATCCATGTATTCGTTATTCCGAACATGCTCGGGGGCCTGGGGCAACGCCCCAGTCCGCACGACACCTCAGAAATCCAGATCATTGTAATGACGTGGCGGAGGGAAGCCTGAAACATGGTCCGCTAGAATACCACGGAAAGCGGGCCTAGATTTGATCTTAGCGTACCAGTCCTTGACGACCTCGCTACGGTTCCAGTCCACGTCTGATATATAATCGAGTGCGGACAGATGTGCCGCGGCAGCAAAGTCGGCAAGGGTCATGGCGTCACCGGCCAGCCAACGGCGATGATCTAAAAGCCAAGTCATATAATCCAGATGGTATTTGATCGCCTTGGCGCCATCCTTGACGTTCCGGCTATCCGGAAAGCCCTGGCCCATCATCTTTTTGTTAACACGCTCATACAAAAGTTTCGACGTTACTTCGTTGTGGAACTTATCGTCAAACCATCCGACTAAGCGACGTACCTCCAGTCTTTGTTGTGGATCCTTGGGTAACAATGACTGCTCAGGCCGAGTTTCTTCGAGGTATTCGCAGATCGCGGCACTCTCGCTCATCATCACGCCGTCCAGTCGCAGAACTGGCACCTTGGCGGCTGGGTTACGTCGCAGAAAATCCGGATCTGGGTCCCAATAGCGCTCCTCGACTAACTCCACCTCGATCTTTTTCTCGGCAAGACTCAGACGAACCTTGCGGCAGAACGGGGACAGCGGAACATGAAACAATCGTGCCATAAGACTTCCAAGTAACAATAGTGAACAGCGTCAGGTATCCATGCACCCGTACGCCTACTTTTTCAACTCTCGAAACAGTCTGCACGACCATCAGCTTGGATTGTGGCCGCTCCGTCTTGAATTTGCGTCGCTCGTTTCCGCACAAAAGACGACGGCTTACTGGCCGACCGCTGTTTGGGTGCCGGCAAAAGTGCTGCCAGCCGCGCCGCCTGCACGCCGCTCAGATTGTCAGCACTGACGCCGAAATAGTGGCGTGCCGCCGCTTCAACGCCGAAGACGCCTTCATCGAATTCCGCAACGTTAAGATATACTTCAAGGATACGCCGTTTTGACCAGACAGCCTCAATCAGCGGTGTCATCACGGCTTCCATCGCTTTGCGCAACCAGCTGCGCCCATGCCAAAGGTAAACGTTCTTGACGACCTGCTGGCTGATCGTCGACGCCCCGCGCCCACCACCTGAAGCGATTACTTTACGAATGGCGACCACATCCAGCCCCCAGTGCATGCAATAATTTGCATCTTCTGCAGCAACTGCCGAGCGTGCCATGACCGGGGCGATTTTGTCCATCGGGACCCATTGATGATCGACCCCACCCAAACGTTTGCTTTCCTGCATCATGTAAAGTGTCGTCGGCGGATTCAGTACTGACCACAATAGCGCTACCGCCACGGCAAATAATAAGATCATGCCGAAAAACTTCGCAAACCAGCCCAGCAGCCACCGGCGAGACAGAGGCGATACTTGAGTTTTTTTGCGTTTTTTTGCCATGCCCAGCTTATAGATCGTCTGCGTGCTGCTGTGAACTACTGGCTTGCAGCGTACTAAGAATGGACCGCGTCGTAGCCCGCCCAAACGTTCAATGTATTGACCGCGCTAAATACCACAGCCTGACCCCATTCCCATGAATCAAGGGGGCATTAATAAATGCACAGCAACTTTACACGCACCAATTACAAAAAAATCTAATTAATTAAGAAGTGTTAATTCCTAACAAACGTAAAGCGATTCTGATATTGTTTATTAACTACGACTGTAATTTGTAATGGCGTCCCATCACTGGAGAAAGCGAGATGATAGAAGAAGCCGCAACCGTTCAGCCTGGCGCAATCCCGCCGATACAACGGGTCCTTAATTCAACCGATGCCGCACTTGTCTGGGTGCTTAAGTGGTCGGGCGACGCTGATCATGTGATCGCGTCAAAACTAAGCACTATGCCCAGCCGGGTCGCAAATATCCTGTCCGAAACCACTCATTTGGGTAGCCGCGACCACGCGACTAAAATGGTTACTCGGAGCAAAAAGTAAACGCTACTCTGCTGGAATAGCGCCCTGCTCGACACTCAGCGGCGCAGGTAAGTGCACCAACATCTCTTTGGGACATACCTGCATGAAATTGTGCTGTTCTGTGCCCCAATGCTGAAGGATATAGGCAGCCTTTCGGCTGTCTGTTTCTTCTAAATGGCGCTGGATCAAGGTTTTTAACTGATTTATCCAATGCGGTACCGTGACCGGGCAAGTCACCAGCGTTTCGAGATTCATCATCGCTTGTGCCTTGCCCTCGGGATCGTACAAATAGGCCATTCCGCCAGTCATCCCAGCGCCAAAGTTAGCGCCAATCTCGCCAAGGATCACAGCGACACCACCAGTCATGTACTCGCAACCATTACTACCACAGCCTTCGATCACCACAGATGCGCCCGAATTTCGTACAGCAAAACGCTCGCCTGCCTGACCGGCAGCAAACAGATACCCATCGGTCGCGCCGTATAAAACGGTATTGCCGATTATCGTATTCTCTGCTGCCACAATGGACGATGCCATTGGTGGACGAACCACAATTGTACCCCCCGACAAGCCCTTGCCTACATAGTCATTAGCGTCGCCTGACACTTCCAGTTTTAGCCCCGGCGCTGCGAAAGCACCCAATGACTGCCCTGCTGATCCAGTTAGCTTGACGGTAAGGTGATCAGCCTGAAGCGCGTTTCGCATTCCAAACTTGCGTACGATATGGCTGCTTGTGCGGGTGCCCACGGTTCGATGCGTGTTCTGCACTGCGTATTGCAACTGCATCTTTTCACCATCCTCAAGGAACCGCGCCGCGTCACGCACAATTTGCGCATCAAGCGTATCGGGAACGGCGTTGCGTTCTTTATCGCGGTTGTACACGATATCAGAGGCCCCATCGACCGTGATCAGCATTGGGTTCAGGTCTAGGTCATCCAGATGAGCAGAGCCACGACTGACCTGCGCTAACAGATCGGCGCGCCCAATCACTTCGTCCAAGCTGCGCGCGCCAATCTGGGCTAGCAACTCGCGCACTTCTTGCGCATAGAAGGTGATCAAATTCACAACCTTGTCAGCATTGCCGGTGAACTTGTCTCGCAGCGCCTCGTCTTGGGTACAGACACCCACAGGGCAAGTGTTCGACTGGCACTGACGCACCATAATACAGCCCATTGCGATTAACGCAGCCGTGCCGATACCGTATTCTTCGGCACCAAGCATCGCCGCCATCACAATGTCACGCCCAGTGCGCAAACCGCCATCAGTCCGTAGGGTAACCCGTTCGCGCAAGTTATTCATGGAAAGAACCTGATGTGCTTCTGTCAGGCCCATCTCCCATGGTAGGCCTGCATATTTGATCGAAGTGGCAGGCGACGCGCCCGTGCCACCATTGTGGCCCGAGATCAGGATGACATCGGCCTTGGCCTTGGCAACACCGGCGGCAATTGTTCCAACACCCGAAGACGCCACCAGCTTGACCGTCACTTTGCAGCGCGGGTTGATCTGTTTCAGGTCATAGATCAGCTGCGCGAGGTCCTCAATCGAGTAAATATCGTGGTGCGGCGGTGGCGAAATCAGGGTCACCCCCTTGGTTGAGTGACGCAGACGGGCAATCAGATCAGTGACCTTCATGCCGGGCAACTGGCCACCTTCTCCGGGCTTGGCACCCTGGGCCACCTTTATTTCCAGCTCTTCACACTGATTGAGATATTCGGCCGTAACGCCAAAGCGACCTGAAGCGACCTGTTTGATCTTAGCCGACGGGTTGTCGCCATTGGGCTCTGGGTGGAAATGCGCGGGATCTTCACCACCTTCACCACTGTCCGACTTTGCGCCAATACGGTTCATTGCCACGTTCAGTGTCTTGTGTGCCTCTGGGCTGAGCGCCCCTAGCGACATTCCCGGCGTCACAAACCGTTTGCGGATCGAGGTGATGCTTTCCACATCTTCAATTGGAATGGGCTTGCCCAAAGCCTTGAAATCCATCAGGTCACGCAAGTGGATCGGCGGGCTAGATTGCATTTTGGCGCTATATTGCTTCCACATTTCAAAGGATGCGCGGTTACAGGCCATCTGCAACATATGCATGCTGGACGCTTCCCAGGCGTGCGTTTCGCCTTTGGCTCGCGACTTATAGAATCCACCAATCGGCAGGATGTTCGTGCCTTGCCAGCCCAGCGCGTGAACCTCTTCGGCCTTGGCCTGAATGCCGGTCACACCAATCCCGCTGATGCGACTGGTCATACCGGGGAAGAATTCAGCACACATCGCTCGACTCAGGCCCACAGCTTCAAAGTTCAAACCACCGCGATAGGACGATACGACACTGATCCCCATCTTAGCCATTATTTTAAGCAGGCCTTGGTCGATGGCGTTGCGATAGCGCGCAACCACGTCGGTCAAGCTGTCATCGATCAGGCCACGATCAATACGGTCTGCCAGAGAATCTTCGGCCAAGTATGCATTGACCACGGTCGCACCGCAGCCAATCAGCACGGCAAAGTAATGCGGATCAATGCACTCTGCACTCCGAACATTTAACGAACAGAACGTCCGCAGCCCTTTGCGCGTCAGGTGACTGTGTACGGCACTTGTGGCCAGGATCATCGGCATCGCCACGCGGCCCTCATTCGATGATTGATCAGTCAGCACAATATGGCCAGAACCAGATCGTACCGCATCTTCTGCTTCGGCTCTGATGCGTGCCAAGCCTTCACTTAGGGCATTTGGACGGGACGCAAATGTGCAGTCGATCTCTGTCATGTCCGCATTGAAGGCAGAGACGACTTCATCCCATTGCGCGTTGCCGACAAAGGGGCTGTCGAGCGTTATGATCTCGGTTTGTGCGCTGCTTTCATCCAACACGTTCTTGAGGTTGCCAAATCTTGTCTTCAAACTCATCACCCGGAATTCGCGCAGACTGTCGATTGGCGGGTTGGTGACCTGACTAAAGTTCTGGCGGAAGAAATGGCTCAGCGGGCGGTATTTTTTGGACAAAACCGCGCTTGGGGTGTCATCCCCCATGGATGCCAGCGTTTCTTTGCCATCCTCGGCCATTGGGGCGAGAATATTTTCCAGCTCTTCAATGGTATAGCCGGCGGCGATCTGGCGGCGGCGCAGGTCTTGCCCGGTATATATCGGACGCTCTGACACTTCGGCCAGCTGGGAGTCCAGATCTTTGATCTTACCGACCCATTCGCCAAAGGGCTGGCTTGCCGCGAGCGTATCCTTGATTTCCGTGTCGTGGAACAGTTTTCCGGTTGCCATATCCACGGCAAGTATCTGACCCGGTCCCAGTGCACCTTTCTCGACCACATTGGATTCTTCCAACGGCACCATGCCGGTCTCAGACCCTGCGATGACCATCCCATCGCTTGTCACTACATAGCGCATTGGCCGCAATCCGTTACGATCCAGTCCAGCGCAAACCCAACGTCCATCGGTCATGGCCAGTGCCGCTGGGCCGTCCCACGGCTCCATCACACTATTGCAGTACGAATACATGTCGCGCCATGCCTGAGGCAGCTCGACCGCCTGCTTAGACCATGACTCAGGCACCATCATTGTCTTAGCCATTGGCGCATTACGCCCAGCTCGTACCAGCACCTCAAACACCGCGTCCAACGCAGCGGAGTCCGAAGACCCTGACGCTACGATTGGCTTGATGTCCTCGGCCATCTCTCCGAATGCCGAAGATGCCATCCGTATTTCGTGGCTTTTCATCCAGTTCAGATTGCCCCTAAGCGTGTTGATTTCGCCATTGTGGGCCAGCATCCTAAATGGCTGTGCAAGCCACCACTGCGGGAATGTGTTGGTCGAATAACGCTGGTGATAGATCGCAAAAGCGCTCTCGAACCGCTGGTCCATGAGATCGGGGTAAAACTCTGCGACCTGTTCAGCCAGCATCATGCCCTTGTAGATAATCGACCGACACGACAACGACGCTATGTACAAGCTCGGCACTTGTGCAGCCAATGCAGCCTTTTCAATGCGACGACGAATGACATAAAGCTCACGCTCGAATGTCTCTTCGTCCACACCCTTGCAGTTCGATATAAGAATTTGCTCGATTTCAGGGCGGGTCGCGTTCGCCTTTTCGCCCAGACATTCGACCTTTACCGGTACATGCCGCCAACCATAGATGTAATAACCCATCCGCAAGACTTCGGTCTCGACGATGGTACGGCATGTCTCTTGCGCTCCAAAATCGGTCCGCGGCAGAAACACCTGACCAACGGCAATCAGCTGATCCCGGTCCGGGGTATGACCCGTTCGCTCAATCTGATCATAGAAAAAGCTGACCGGTATCTGCACATGAATGCCCGCGCCATCACCCGTTTTGCCATCCGCATCGACAGCCCCGCGGTGCCAAATTGCTTTGAGCGCTTGGATCCCGTTCTCAACAACGGCACGGCTGGGTGTGCCGTTGACTGACACAACTAACCCTACGCCACATGACGAATGCTCTTCTGCCTCGGAATACAGGCCATTTTCGACCATGTATTGGCGCTTGACCTGCTCGTTACGGGCCCATTCTGCGTCATATTTCGTCATTGGCTGGTTCCTTTCGTCATTAGCACGTCGCGGGGGATATTCGCTTCAAAACTGCCTACAGGGGCAGAGCTGAGCAATCGCAATTCACCAAGATAGGTGTATTCGAAGATATCTGTGATTGCGTCCGCGTTCACGAGTGTGCTTTCTTTGTGCGTTCGTTGCGTCAGAGACTCTGACTTTTGCTATTCAGTATATTTCTGGGCGGCTTTCCCAGCATTTGTGTTTGTCTTGGCTTTAGTTAGCGTTGCCTTACAGGTTGCAAGACTTTGCCGATTAACGGGCTTTGAAATCTTCGACCCAACCTGCATGTTTTGTCTGTATGGCTTCAAAATATAGGTTTTGTGTCGAGGACCTTTGTGCCTGATATCGAAGCCGGGCATTCTATTCTGCGGCGACAGCGGCTCCTGCGCTGTTGAACTTGTCCAGAATTGCGTCGGCACAGTCGCGACCGTCACGGATTGCCCACACCACAAGCGACGCACCGCGCACGATATCGCCAACCGCATAGATGCCGTCCAATTCAGTCTGCCCAGTCGTATACGCCGCTTTGATCGTGCCCCAACGGTTGACCTTCAGTTCGGGCGTGTCCCAAAGCGCGGGCAGATCTTCAGGCTCAAAGCCCAAAGCCTTGATGACCAAATCAGCCTCTTCGACATAATCGGCGCCTTCGATCACTTCGGGGGCTTGACGGCCCGTGGCATCAGGCGCGCCAAGACGCATCTTTTGGACCATCACACCAGCAACGGCATCATCGTTCGTGGTAAAGCCTTTGGGCGCGCTGAGCCATTCAAAGATTACACCTTCTTCTTCTGCGTTCTGCACTTCACGCTGGCTGCCCGGCATGTTTGCCCGGTCCCGACGATAAAGGCATTTAACGCTTGTCGCGCCTTGTCGGATGCTGGTGCGCACGCAATCCATTGCCGTGTCACCGCCGCCGATAACGACAACGCGCTTTCCAGAGGCATTCAAACGACCTCCGTCAAACTCTGGCACGGCGTCACCAAAGCTCTTGCGATTGCTTGCTGTCAGGAAATCAATCGCTTTCTCGATGCCAGCCATGTCACCGTTTGGCATTGAAATGTCGCGGCTTTTGTAAACACCGGTGGCGATGATGACAGCATCATGCGCCTTGCGGATATCAGAAAAGCTTATGTCATCGCCCACATTACAATTTTGTTTAAAGATCACACCAGCTTGCGCCAGCTGATCGTTTCGGCGCATTACCACGTCCTTTTCCAGTTTAAATCCGGGAATGCCATAGGTCAGTAATCCGCCGGATCTATCATAGCGGTCGTATACAGTGACCTGAATACCAGCGCGACGCAGCACATCTGCTGCAGCCAGCCCACCAGGACCCGCGCCGATTATGCCCACCGATTCGGGACGCTCGGTGCTTGGCTTGATGGGCTGCACCCAACCTTCTTCCCACGCGGTGTCAGTGATATATTTTTCAACCGATCCGATTGTGACAGTGCCGTGACCTGATTGCTCTATTACGCAATTGCCTTCGCACAGACGATCCTGTGGGCAAATACGGCCACATATTTCTGGGAATGTATTGGTCGCTTGGCTAACCTCATAGGCCTCTTGCAAGCGCCCTTCAGCGGTCAAACGTAACCAGTCGGGGATATTGTTGTGCAGCGGGCAGTGAGATTGACAATAAGGCACGCCACATTGGCTGCACCGAGACGCCTGCTCTTCAGCCTTCGCGCTCGCATACTCTGCATAGATCTCACGAAAATCCTCTCGTCGGTCATCCGCGCCCCGCTTTGTAGGCATATCGCGTTCGACCTTCACGAATTTCAGCATAGGTTGCTCAGCCAATGCGAGTCCTCCAACATTTCCAGTCTTTGAGGTCTACGCTATGCGCAAGTAAAATAAAAGTCAGTATATGTGACTTATATTGTAAAAATATCCGCACCATGGAGCAGAATTCAGCCGTTATCTCCATTTTTTAAATCCGTATCGGACCTAAATTCAGTCTTTACGTTCAGAATCAGCGAGTTGTATCAGTACACATTGAATAGGCGGATCCAAAATGACACTGTTTCAAATCTTGATTGTTGCAATCACCCAGGGCGTAACCGAATTTCTGCCGATATCTTCGTCTGGTCACCTTATTCTACTGCCCAAACTGACAGGTGCCCAAGATCAAGGCCTTGCCATAGATGTTGCAGTACATGTTGGTACACTTATGGCGGTCACCCTGTATTTTTGGCGCGATGTTCAGATTGCGGCAAAGGGAACTTTTCGCCTTGCGAAGGGCAAGGTTGATACACAAGGCGCATTTCTGGCCCTATGCTTGCTTATCGCAATTATACCCGCTGTCTTTGTTGGCTTGGCTATAAAGCTGACAGGTCTGGATGAAGCCATGCGATCCACGGAAGTGATCGGATGGACAATGCTGATCTTTGGCGTTGTGCTTTATTGGGCCGACAGAACTGGCCGAACCGCCAAGAGCGCTGATAGCTGGTCAATTCGGGACGCTGCCATAATGGGCCTAGCCCAATGCCTTGCGCTTATCCCCGGCACATCGAGATCCGGCATAACGATCACAGCCGCACGCAAACTGGGTTATGGACGCAAAGACGCGGCAAAACTTGCCATGTTGATGTCGATACCTGTCATCGCTGCGTCTGGCTTTGTACTTAGCATCGACGTAATTCAGCAGGCGAACTGGGAATTGCTGTACAACGCCACCATCGCTGCTGCCTTTGCGTTTGCGGCAGCCTTGCTAGCGCTGGTCTTGATGATGCGGTTGTTGGCGAGCATCAGCTTTACACCATACGTTATCTACCGGATCGTGCTTGGCATTGCGTTATTGGTCTGGGTTTATACCTAGCTGCGCAGATTCTTAGCGCTCTCCTTGATTGCATCATACTGACCCGAAGGCCGAAAGCGCCACAGATAGTCCGGTAAAACTGCTTCTAAAGCCACAGGGGTTATGCCTAAATCTGAAAGCCCAAGAGCGCTATCTGACACGACATTATCAAGGCGCAGGTTGCTCACTTGATCGCGCGTGATCTGGGCTGGGATCAATCCCAGTGACAGACTGTTGACCATGTCAAAGGCAAAACCCAGAATATTTGCCAAAAAGAACGGAATGTTCACTACGGCCCGGCGACGCCGAATGATGCCCAGCATCGTCGACATTAAGGATCTAAAGTCGCGCACATCCGGGCCACCAAGCTCATAAATGCCGGGTTCGGCGTGCTCAGTCAAAGCGCGTTCGGCCGCATGCGCGACATCGTCGACGAAAATTGGTTGGAACTTGGTGTCTGCTCCGACCACAGGAAGGATAGGGCCAAGCAGAGACATGGAGGCAAACCTGTTAAAGAACTGGTCCTCGGGTCCAAACACTATTGAGGGACGCAAGATTACAGCAGCCGGCATGTACTTCAGAACGGCAGCTTCGCCAAATGCCTTGGTTCGCGCATATTCGCTGTCGCTGTGTGCATCCGCACCAATAGCAGAAACATGCACCATTTGATTGATGCCTTGGTCAGCGGCTGTTCGTGCAATCCGATCTGCACCCTCAGCCTGAACGGCATCAAAAGTGTTCTTACCGTTGCGCGCAAGTATTCCGACACAGTTCACAACCGCATCAGCCCCGATCATAGCTCTCGCTACTGATGCATCATCGCGAATGTTGCACAAAACAGGCTCAACTTGGCCAACAACACCATACGGCTTGACGAAAATCGCTTCATTAGGACGACGCACCGCAACCCGCACCCGCCAGCCTGCCTTGGCCATACGACGCGCGATGTAACGCCCGACGAAGCCCGACCCGCCGTAGATGGTAACCAGTTTGGACATGACCTGCTCCTTGCGCACTGTTACCCTGTCCGTCTAACCGTAGGCCCGCGTCCGTTCAAGTCGGCAAATTGACCTGCGCATGAGCCGCCACCCAGCCCCAAAATGGCTGAACAGCACATGGCCAATGATTGGCATGCCTAAGCGGTAGAAACGCATTGACACGTCGTAGCGCTCAGCTTAAACGCGCTAAATCCATCTGTGCCCAGATGGCGGAATTGGTAGACGCGCTAGCTTCAGGTGCTAGTGTCCGTAAGGACGTGGAGGTTCGAGTCCTCTTCTGGGCACCACTAATCTACTAAGCCCCTTATTTATATACTATTATTCACGAATTCTGGGATGATTTCGTACCAAATTGATTGCTCA
>JABITU010000145.1 GCA_018668195.1 Tateyamaria sp.
AGACGAAGGAGACCATAAAATGGCAAAACCAATGACAAAAACCCAACTCGTCGCCGCACTGGCTGAAGAAATGGGAACAGACAAGAAATCCGCAGGCGGTGCGCTGGACGCAATCTGCGGTCTGATTACACGCGAAGTCTCGGGCGGGGGAGCTGTTACGCTACCGGGCGTTGGCAAGATCTATTGCCGCGAACGCCCCGAGCGAATGGTGCGCAATCCTGCCACCGGCGAACAGTTCAAGAAAGACGCTGACAAGGTCGTCAAGATGACCATCGCCAAGGCTCTCAAGGACAGCGTGAACGGCTAAAATCCTACATCACTCAGGATGATCAAGGGCCGCCCAAAAGGGTGGCCCTTTTTCTTGATGCAAAGCCATCTTGCATCCCTCACTAATTTGCCAGAACGTCCACACAACGACAAAGGAATACACCGATGGACATACGAGCGATTGCGATGGGGCTGGTGTTTGCCCTGATCTGGTCCTCGGCCTTTACATCGGCGCGGATCATCGTTGCCGACGCTTCTCCGCTGGCATCATTGGCTCTGCGGTTCTTCGTATCGGGACTGATCGGTGTCACCATCGCCCTTGCACTGGGTCAAACTTGGCGGCTGACCCGAGATCAATGGCGTGCCACTATTATCTTTGGCATCTGTCAGAATGCCATCTACCTCGGGCTTAACTTCTATGCGATGCAAACCGTCGAAGCGTCGCTGGCGTCAATTATCGCATCGATAATGCCGTTAATGGTCGCTTTTGCGGGTTGGATTGTGTTCCGGGATCGGCTGCCAATACTTGGAGTTATCGGGTTGATCATGGGCATCGCCGGTGTCGTGATCATTATGTCAGCCCGGATGAATGCTGGCATGGACCTTTACGGCGTGGGATTGTGCTTTGTCGCATCGGTTGCACTGACAGTTGCGACGCTGTCGATAAGATCAATGTCGTCTGGCGGAAATCTGATGATGGTCATAGGTCTGCAAATGTTCGTGGGCGCAGGTATGCTTGCCTTGGCATCCGCGCTGACAGAGACACTCCGGGTCAACGTCACACCAGAACTGATCGCAGCCTTTGTCTATACAACGCTCGCGCCAGGGCTTCTGGCCACTTGGATCTGGTTCGCACTCGTCGCACGCATCGGCGCAATCAAGGCGGCGACATTCCACTTTCTAAACCCATTTTTTGGAGTGGCGGTGGCAGCCGTTTTTCTGGGAGAAAGACTGGGCGCACAGGATATCTTTGGGGTGGTGATCATTGCAGCCGGAATCCTTGCCGTACAGATATCACGACAGGCAAAAACCTGACACTTTGCCTCTTGGACATATGTGAAAAGCTTATCTGGCAGACAAAGTTCATCCGATACAAAACGCATTATGCAGGGCCAAACATTGCACCGGGCAAGCAGGCGAAGTATCCATGGCCCAGTGCGGCGAGGATTAGATGAAATTACTTTTTGTTCACCAGAATATGCCTGGCCAATATCGAGAATTTATTCAATGGCTGGGTGAAGAGGGCGAGCACGAGATCGTCTTTTTTTAGCGCAAGAAACCACCCCAATTCAACGGTGTAAGAACTGTAATCTATGCCAGTCACCACAAAGCAGACGAAAAGGCCTATGGCTTGTCCAAGACTTGGGAAACCGCTGCTGGAAATGGCTTTGGTGCGGCAATGGCGCTGCGCAAGATCGTTACGGAAGGTTTTACCCCAGACATCATCATCGGTCATGTCGGCTGGGGCGAAATGTCATTCCTTCGCGAGGTGCTGCCCGATACGCCTATGATTGGCTTTTTCGAATATTACTACTCGGCGCATGGTGGCCCAGTCGGGTTTGATCCATCAGAACCAGTATCCGATCACTCTCCATTTCTGCTGGCGGCCAACAATGTTGTTCCATTGGCAAACATAAATATCGTTGATCTGGCACACAGTCCGACGCAATGGCAGCGCGACCGCTTCCCGACCAGTTTTCATAACAAGATGTATGTTTGCCATAACGGTATCCGCACCGATAAGCTCAGGCCCAACAAAAGGGCCAAGGTGACGCTGGGACGCGTTGGTCTCTCTCTGACCGTTAAGGATGAGATCGTGACATTCATGGCGCGCAATCTTGAAACGACTCGCGGCTATCACCAGTTCATGCGCGCCCTACCCCATATCCAAAAAGCTCGGCCCAATGCCCGTATTGTGGTGATCGGCGGCAACGATGCATCATATGGAAAACCGACCCAACACGCCGGTGGGCTGCGCGGCAAGATGGAGGCCGAGGTCGGCCACCTGCTTGACTGGGACAGACTGCATTTTTTAGGGCAAGTGCCCTTCGAAAGCTATCAGAAGATTATCCAGATCAGCAGCTGCCACATCTACCTGACCATGCCGTTTGTACTATCTTGGTCATTTCTGGAATGCATGGCAATGGAGGCCACGATTGTCGCCAGCGATGTCGCCCCCGTCCGCGAAGCAATGGAGCATGGCAAAACTGGCCTTCTGGTTGATTTTTTTGACGCGGAAGCCATCGCATCTCAGGTCGTCGACGTGCTGGAAAATCCGGATGCATTTGCGCATCTTGGCCCTGCTGCCCGCGAACATGTGGTCAAAACTTATGACTTTCACACCATTTGCCTGCCCGAACACATTCGCCAGATCAACGCGCTTGTGACTACCGGCCCGCAAATCAGGGTACCGTAACCATGGCTATCGTTGTTCTTGGAGCGGGCGGCCGGCTTGGGCAGTTGTTGCGCCCGGTCTTTCCCGTCGAAGCCCTCTGGCACAGCCGAAAAGATGTCGACACTGAGGACACCGACACGCTTTGTCACGCATTGGCACAGGCCGATGCCGTGATCTGCCTTGCCGGAGCCACTATTGGCAGTGCCCGAGCGATGCAGCTGAATGTGACCCTTGCTGTCCGTGTTCTAGACGCTGCACAAGCCGCAGGTGCCGGGCGTGTCCTTTTATTTTCCAGCGCCGCTGTCTATGGTCGCGCGTCGGGCTTGCTATCCGAAGACACGCCGGCAGGTCCAGCCCATCCATATGGTGTTGCCAAATTACAGATGGAAGCGATGGCTGCGCAGCACTCGCACCCCAACACAGCGATTAGG
>JABITU010000146.1 GCA_018668195.1 Tateyamaria sp.
AAACACTTGGGGCGGGTGCAGCATCTATATCTGTATTGAATGTGCAGGGAACGTTCCTTTTGGATATTCGCGAGGGCGAAAACTTTGCCGCCCACGATCATGACCATGGACACGAAGACGAGCACGGCGACGGTCACGAGGATGAGCACGAGGAAGGCCATGCGGACGAGCACGGCGACGGTCACGACGATGAGCACGAGGAAGGCCATGCAGACGAGCACGGCGACGGTCACGACGATGAGCATGAGGAAGGCCATGGCGATGGACATGACGACGAACATGGCGATGCTCACGTGGATCACGGCGATGAGATTGACCCGCATGCTTGGCTTGACCCGCAGAACGCAGCAGTCTGGGCTGGCGAAATTGCAACCAACCTAGCGGAATTAGACCCTGAAAACGCATCAACCTATGCGCAGAATGCACAGATGTTCCAGCAGCAGATGACCGCCTTGGAAACTGAGCTTAATGCGTCGTTGTCGCAAGTTCGAGGCCGCCCTTTTGTCGTCTTTCATGACGCCTATCACTATTTTGAGCACAGGTTCGAAATTGAGGCGGTCGGGTCGGTGTCTGACAGCGATGCAACAGCACCCAGTGCCGCCCGAGTTTCGGCCTCGCAGGCGACGATCACCGATCTGGGCGCTGTTTGTGCTTTGGCTGAACCACAGTACAATCCCGGGTTGCTGACTGCCATCGGTGCAGCCACTCTTGGGGTTATCGATCCACTTGGCACCGAGCAGAAACCGGGGCCACAGCTTTATCCAAATGTGCTGCGTGCGATCGCAGGTTCTTTGGTGGATTGCCTCGAATAGTTATTCTGCTGCATTCAGGCCGCGCAAGTGGCCCAATAGTGTTGGGATTTTATCCTTAAAACGAAAGAACCCATGCGTCGCGTGCGGCCACGCGGCGCTGTCATACTCACGCAGGATGCAGGCAATGGGGGGCATGCCGTCGGTGTTTGTCATGCGGGACAAAAGATCCGCGTTCGGACCAACGGGAGCATAGGGTGTCACGATTTGTTCGACCCTGCTAGCGTTGGCCCATTCGGCAATCGCCTCACGTGTTGGTTTTGGCCACGTGACTGTCCCCAAACGGTCCTTGTATCTATGCGCAACATCCGCTGCAGCGGTTTTTGCAAAAGCCTCTAAATGCGGTGCTGCTGTCAACGGGGACAGTCCTGCACGTGTCGTCACAACAGCGGTGGCGACCGGGCTAAGACCTGAATTCAGCAAAAAGCCCGGGCTCAAGTCGTCATCGTGCAGCAATAGGCCGACGCGCTTGCTTTGGGGCAGGGGGGCTGGATTTGGCAAAGGCATACGATCCGGCGCGGCTGGCCCCGGCACTGGGGTCGCTTCGCCTGCCAGCTGCCATTTCGGTGCAAATCGTCCTTCGGTGAATTTTGAAATATTGGACGTGCGCGCCAGATACGTTTTGCCGGGGGTTTGGATGCCTGCAACCCAACGCCACCCCAAGGTGTTCGATGCGGGATCGCCATCAAGTAAATGCCTCAGAAAGAAATCTGCTCCCAACTCCCATGGCAGCCGTAGGGTGAATATCCAGATCGAGGCGAACCACATCCGGGCGTGATTGTGCAGATATCCTGTTTCAACCAATTCGCGAGCCCAGGCGTTGAAGCAGTCAATGTCAGTTTCACCCGAACAGGCCGCTTCCCAACGGTCACGCAACCCGGCTTCCGTTTGTACTGCGTTTAGTTGAGCTTTGAGCGCAGACTTGTACTGCGTCCATACCGCTGGCCGCATTTCCAGCCAGCCCTTCCAATAGCTGCGCCAAAACACCTCCTGTATAAATTTTTCAGCAGCAGCAGGGCTATGCTTGGCCAGAACGGCTCTTAGCACGTCCGCCTCGGTGATCAGGCGCGCGCGGAGATAGGGGGATAGCGTCGACACGCCGGTGTGATCGTCGCGCCCTAGATCAAAGTTGCGCCGCGCGGCATAGGTACGCCCGGCGTGTGGTATAAATCGCACCAGTCGCTCGAGCGCGGCGTGGTGATTGGGCGGAAAACGGGTCAATGCATCTGTCATGGACAACGAACTAGCTAGGCATGCGCAAGCTTCAAGCCGTTTACCGCCTCTTGAAGCTCTTCACTGCGGATACTAAGACTCGGGTAACATCTTTGCGGGTATGGTCTCGCAAAGTTTGACGAGGCAGGACATATGCGCGACCCAATTGACCAATTCAACAATTTCACGAACAACCTTGTACCTATGGTTGTTGAACAAACCAGCCGTGGCGAACGGGCCTATGATATTTTTTCGCGCCTTCTGAAGGAGCGGATCATATTCATCAACGGTCCGATCCATGACGGTATGAACCATCTTGTGGTCGCCCAGCTTTTGCATCTTGAGGCGGAAAACCCGTCGAAAGAAATTAGCATGTATATCAACAGTCCGGGTGGCGTTGTGACGTCTGGCTTGTCGATTTACGATACGATGCAATACATCAAACCCAAGGTTTCAACTCTCTGCATCGGGCAAGCCGCGTCGATGGGATCTGTGCTGCTGGCAGGCGGCGAGGCTGGAATGCGCTTTTCCTTGCCTAACAGCCGGATCATGGTGCACCAGCCGTCGGGCGGATATCAGGGACAGGCCTCTGACATTATGATCCACGCAGCCGAGACGCAAAAGCTCAAGGATCGTCTGTATGACATTTATGTCAAACACACCGGACAGACCCATGATGCGGTTGAAAAAGCGCTAGATCGGGATAACTTTATGTCACCTGACGAGGCGAAAGACTGGGGCCATATCGACGAGATCGTTGAAAACCGCAACAAGGACGAAGACGCAGACGGATAGGTTGCTTGACTAAAGTATAGGCGTGTGCGCGCGTGCTTCGCTTATTGGACAAAAAGACGATTGTAGACCCCGCAGCGCTGTTTTAAGCTGACAGAAACGCGGGGCACGCCTGGCAAGACGGCGGTCCATACGACGGCAAGTACGGGAAGGACGATACATGGCCACGAACTCTGGCGGCGACAGCAAGAACACTCTGTATTGCAGCTTTTGCGGCAAAAGCCAGCATGAGGTGCGCAAACTGATCGCGGGTCCAACCGTATTCATTTGCGATGAATGTGTCGAATTGTGCATGGATATCATCCGTGAAGAGACGAAAGCATCTGGGCTGAAATCGACCGATGGCGTGCCAACGCCCAAAGATATTTGTGAGGTTCTGGATGACTATGTGATTGGTCAGGTGACAGCCAAGCGTGTCTTGTCGGTTGCTGTGCACAACCATTATAAACGACTGAACCACGCGCAAAAAGGCGGCGATATCGAGCTTGCCAAATCCAATATTTTGCTGATCGGGCCCACAGGCTGCGGCAAGACATTGCTGGCGCAGACGCTGGCGCGCATACTGGACGTTCCCTTTACGATGGCCGACGCGACGACGCTGACCGAAGCTGGCTATGTCGGTGAGGATGTTGAGAATATCATTCTTAAATTGCTTCAGGCGTCAGAGTATAATGTTGAGCGCGCACAGCGCGGCATCGTCTATATCGACGAGGTCGACAAGATCACGCGCAAGTCCGAGAACCCGTCCATTACCCGCGATGTGTCTGGCGAAGGCGTACAACAGGCGCTGTTGAAACTGATGGAGGGTACAGTTGCTTCTGTTCCTCCACAGGGGGGGCGCAAGCACCCGCAGCAGGAATTCCTGCAAGTGGACACGACCAATATATTGTTCATCTGCGGCGGTGCATTTGCCGGTTTGGACAAGATCATTGCGCAGCGTGGTAAGGGATCGGCCATGGGGTTCGGCGCTGATGTACGCGATGAAGAATCGCGTGGAATTGGCGAAATCTTTACTGAGCTTGAGCCTGAAGATCTTTTGAAATTTGGCCTGATTCCAGAATTTGTGGGTCGCTTACCCGTGCTTGCCACCCTCGAAGACCTAGACGAAGATGCGCTGGTTACCATTCTGAGCCAACCCAAAAATGCTTTGGTCAAACAGTATCAGCGCCTGTTCGAATTGGAAGATACAGACCTGACATTCACCGACGACGCGTTGAGCGCGATTGCAAAGCGCGCCATCGAACGCAAAACCGGTGCGCGTGGGTTGCGTTCCATCCTAGAAGATATCTTGCTGGATACTATGTTCGATTTGCCGGGTCAGGACACTGTGACAGAGGTTGTAGTCAACGAGGAAGCGGTGCTTTCTGACGCAGCACCGCTGATGATTTACGCAGATGCGGAAAAGGAACCAGCAAGCGCTGGCTAGTTTTTGGCTTGGCTCTCGCCTGATTAAGTGGGTCTTGCGCTGGGCCAAAGCAATGATCGAGAGGGCGTTGCATCCTGAACGTATGATTGCTTGGACTAAGTGAATGGCTATAAATCGCATTTCTTCGGGCGGCATTTATGACGGCAAGATTGGCTATTGTCGGGCGGTTGTGGCTGATGGATGGGTACATGTGTCGGGCAGGGCGACACGGTTGTAGATCAGTGCCGCGATGCGTTGGGTACCATCCATGAAGCATTAAATCGTGCTGGTGCGGGTTGGTCAGATGTTGTTCGGGTTTGTTACATGCTGCCAGACCGAGCAGAGTTCGAGCCTTGTTGGCCAATTCTTGCTGAGACCTTTGGGGCAAACCCGCCCGCGGCCACTATGGTCCAATGTGATCTGATCGATCCCAAATACCGGATCGAGATAGAGGTGACAGCGTTACTTCCGCGCTGAGCTGCGCTGAGAGGCCCCGTTGTCCTCTGGACGCCGCAGAACGAATACGGCATAGAAATACCTGGAACCTTCGGAGGCGAACAATGGGCATTTTGAATACGCTGATGCGCACTGTGACATGGTGGCATGGTCAGACACTGAACACCCAGTTGTTCACATGGCGCAAGGGCAAAAAAGTGGGTGAGGATTCTCAGGGCAACATCTTTTACCGTAACGCAAACGACAGTCGCCGTTGGGTGATTTACAACGGTGAAGCCGAAGCCAGCAGGGTCGATCCCGCATGGCATGGATGGCTACATCGTACTTGGGCCGAGCCGCCGACAGATAACCCGTTAATCCACAAGCCATGGGAAAAGCCGCATCAGCCCAATCTTACAGGGACGGCTATGGCTTACGCCCCTGCTGGATCAATTCGTAGGCCAAACCCTGCAGATCGCGCAGATTACGAAGCGTGGACCCCTGAATAAGGCATATGAAACATGGCGGAAAATACAGCTGAAGTTGTTGTTGGGGGTGCTGTTCTTGCAGCCGCAATTGCGATCGGAGTGTATGGCGCGCAAATTGGCGGCCTAAATACAGGTGGTGGGTCAAATTATCCGCTCACGGCAAGCTTTCGCAGCCTAGAAGGCGTGAGCGTTGGTACGGATGTACGCTTGGCTGGTGTTAAAATAGGCACCGTGACGGATGTCGCGCTGAATAATATTACTTACCGCGCTGAAACGACCGTGACGCTAAATGAGGCGACGCAAATCCCTGATGACAGCGCCATTGTTATCAGTTCCGAAGGATTACTAGGTGGTAATTTCGTTGAGATTGTCCCCGGAGGTTCACCGTTTAATTTTGAACCCGGGTCCGAAATTACTGATACGCAAGGTGCAGTTAGCCTGATTTCACTGCTGCTCAAATTCGTCTCTGGGGGCGAAGGCGGATGATACGTTATCTGGCGTTTGTCTGCGCCTTGGTCTGTTCCGACGCTTTTGCACAGGAAAGGACTCAGGCTGCAAGTGGCGCAGTCCTTCGTGGTCTTAACAAGTTTAGTGGGGACGTCGTTGATATTGAATTGCTGGTTGGTCGAACAGTCAAGTTTGAACGGCTTAATATTACGCTGACTGATTGCCGCTATCCGGCCGGTAATCCGGCAGGCAATTCTTATGCTGGCCTTGAGATCACCGAAACTGGGCGTGAAGGCGTTGTATTTTCTGGATGGATGATTGCGTCTTCCCCCGCGTTGAGCGCAGTTGACCACGCCCGTTATGACGTTTGGGTCATGCGTTGCATCACGCTGTAAAGCGTTGTGGGTGCTGGGGTATTGAAATCGGCTTTTGTGTTAGAGAGTGCGCCGCGTAGACGGTCGTGATACCGCGCCCGCGTGATCTCTACGGCGCCAAGTGTGGCCAAATGATCTGTTAGGAACTGCGTATCAAACAGAGTGAACCCACCCCGACGCAACCTGTCGACACATGCCGCCAATGCCATTTTTGAGGCATTGCTGCGTCGTGAGAACATGCTTTCGCCAAAAAAAGACCCACCCAAAACCACTCCATAGACGCCGCCCACCAGATGTGCGTCATCCCAAATCTCAATCGAATGTGCGTGACCGCTGGAATGCAAGGCGCTGTAAAGGCGACTAATTTTTGGATTTATCCAAGTATCAGATCGATCCGCGCAGCCTTGGACGGTGCTGTCGAAATCGGTGTTAATCTTGAGCGTCCACCTGCTGCGCCGCATCGCACGCGCAAGGCTACGCGACACATGAAACCCATCCAATGGAAGCACGCCCCGGCGTCGGGGATCAACCCAGAATACCTCTGGGTCGTCACGGCTTTCAGCCATTGGGAAAATGCCATTGGCGTATCCCCGCAGCAACAGCGCTGGCGTGATGTCAAACTCTGTCATTGCTTTCCTGTTCGGCAGCGAGCTTTGGAAAGAGACGCCTGTCTTTGTTCTTTGCGCTGTTAGATAAACGACGCCCATATTTGTGCCACGCCGCGCACCTATGCAATGGTATCGCTTGGAGAGTGAGCCCAGAAAATGGGGCCCCATGGAGCGGCGTGCAAAACACGCGAAGTGTTAGCATAAAGTTGCCACGCAGCCGTGTTGGTCTAAGCGTTGTCTTGTGATTTGTTCTGTGCGTCTAGCCAATGTTCCAGCCAGTGAATATTATAGCTGCCATTGTGGATGTCCTGCTCGGCCAACAGTGCATCAAACAGCGGTACAGTGGTATCGACACCGTCGATGATCAATTCTCCCAAGGCGCGGCTGAGCCGAGCAAGCGCTTCAGCCCGGTCGCGGCCATGAACGATCAGTTTGCCAATCAGGCTGTCATAATAGGGGGGGATAACGTAGCCGTCATACAAGGCTGAATCCATACGAACCCCAAGACCGCCTGGCGCATGATACTGCGTGATTCTGCCCGGTGAAGGCGAAAAATTCGGCAGTTTTTCAGCGTTCAAACGGACTTCGATGGCATGACCGTTGATTTTCAGATCTTCCTGCTGAAATGACATGTTTTCACCAGCGGCAACCAGAATCTGTTCACGCACTAGGTCGACGTCAAAAATGGCTTCGGTTACGGGGTGCTCAACCTGAAGTCGGGTGTTCATCTCAATGAAATAAAACTCACCGTTTTCATACAGAAATTCGATGGTTCCTGCGCCAATATAGTTGATCTTGGCCACAGCGTCGGCGCACACTTTGCCAATGGCTGCGCGTTCTTCGGCGTTGATCGTTGGACCGGGTGCTTCTTCGAAAACTTTCTGGTGGCGGCGTTGTAGCGAACAGTCACGCTCGCCTAGGTGTACAGCGCGTCCCTTGCCGTCTCCAAAAACCTGAATTTCGATATGGCGCGGCGTCGTCAGATATTTCTCGATATAAACTTCATCATTGCCAAAGGCGGCCTTGCCTTCGGCACGGGCTGTCAAAAAGGCGTTTTCCATGTCTGCGGCTGTTTGGGCGACTTTCATGCCGCGCCCACCCCCGCCGGCAGTGGCCTTGATAATGACGGGATAGCCCATTTTTTCGCCAAGCGCCTTTGCTTCGTCCAGCGTGGCGACCCCACCGTCAGAGCCGGGTACACATGGAACGCCAAGTGCCTTCATTGTGTCCTTGGCCGTGATCTTGTCGCCCATGACGCGGATATGTTCCGCTGTGGGGCCAATAAAGGTTAGGTCATGATCTTCGACGATTTGAACGAATTGTGCGTTCTCCGACAGAAAGCCATAGCCAGGGTGTATCGCATCGGCGCCAGTGATTTCGCAGGCCGATATAATGGCTGGAAAACTGAGATAGGATTGCATCGACGAGGGCGGGCCGATGCAAACAGATTCGTCAGCCATACGCACATGCATGGCATCCGCATCAGCTGTGGAATGGACAGCTACCGTGGCGATGCCCATTTCACGGGCCGCTCGCACAACCCGCAAAGCGATTTCGCCGCGGTTGGCAATCAGGATTTTCTTAAACATGTCGCCCGCCTTATCCGAGGATCACCAAGGGTGCACCAAACTCCACGGCGGCGCCGTCCTCAACAAGGATGCGTTTAATTGTGCCTGCGCGTGGCGACGGTATGTGGTTCATGGTCTTCATCGCCTCGACGATCAAAAGCGTATCACCTTCGGAAACCTGCTGACCCACCTTGATGAATGACGGTGCATCCGGTTCTGCTTGCATATAAACGGTTCCAACCATGGGCGAAGTGACCGCACCTGGATCTTCGGCTGGGTCTGTGGCTGCGGCGGGTTCAGCCGGTGCGGGTGCAGCTGTGGGGCTTGGAGCGACTGCGGCCGCCGGAGCGACAGACACTGGCGCGACCACCTGTTGCACAGACTGACGCGACACGCGTACCGATAGCCCGTCGTCGGCCCCATACTCTCGTTCAACTTCGATCTCTGTTAGATCGGTTTCGCGCAGTAGTTCTGCCAAGGCCCTGATAAAGGCGACATCTGCATCATGCGTATTTTTTTTCATTCTTAGTCCTCAACCGTTTGGCTTTGGCTGCGAGGCCCGAACCGGGGTGCGCCAGGTAGTGCTCAGGACGGTTATAGCGAGGGATGCACACTGTGAAAAGCGCCGTTCGCGACCTTACGGAAAGACGCAAGAACGTCATTAATTGACTTGATGGCTGCGGGATCAACCTTTTGGCTGTGCCATCCGGGTTTGAGGGGTTTGGTTTTCAAAAGGCAAAATATTTTCCGAATGCATGCCGTTTCAAAGTTTACACTGCGCGATGTGATCGCTCAGTGTTGGTCTAGCCCTGTAATGCCATGCCTCGGGCGCATAATGTACGCCACATGTCTTCAGGCTTTTCGCCAGAAAATTCGTTTTTTTCTTTGTTTGATGCCCAGCAGGCCCGCCGTTATCGCCTCAGATGGCCAGGTATTCTGCGCGCAATTCTTCATTTTCGAGGACCTCTGCTGCCGTCCCATCGAAAACGATACCTCCGGTATCGAGAATCAGGGCGCGGTCTGCCAGTTGCAGGGCACGGATCGCATTTTGTTCCACGATGACGGTTGTGATGCCCTGCTGTTTGATGATGCGCAGTGTCTTTTCGATCTCGTCAACGATCACGGGGGCCAACCCTTCATAGGGTTCGTCCAGCAACAGCACCTTAATATCACGTGCAAGCGCGCGCGCGATGGACAGCATTTGCTGTTCACCGCCTGACAAGGTTGTGCCTTCTTGGTTGCGGCGTTCCCCGAGGCGCGGGAAAAGATTGTAAAGACGGTCGATTGACCAGCCAATTGGAGGGGCGATTTGGGCCAGCTTCAGGTTTTCCTCGACCGTAAGGCCGGGGATGATGCGTCGATCTTCGGGAACAAGGCCCAAACCCGCTTGCGCGGCTTCATGGCTCGACATGTTGTGCAAAGGCTGGTGGTCAAGCCAGATTTCGCCGTGGCGAACCTCTGGACTGCCGATGCGCGCGATAGAGCGCAGGGTTGTCGTCTTGCCAGCCCCGTTGCGGCCCAGCAGCGCCAGGATCTCACCCTCGTGGACGTTAAAGGTGATGCCTTGAACGATATAGCTTTCCCCGTAGTAGGCATGCATGTCCCACACGCTGAGAAAGGCAGGGGCAGTTTGGGCATGGCTTATGCCCTTTGTGACGTCGGGATTTGCGTTCATGTCCGTGCTCCGTTTTGGTTCTGGCACTTTGAAAAACCCATGTGGGCAGTCTGGCGGATGGGCGGGTTAGGCTGCATCCTGGGTTTCACCAAGATAGGCTTCGCGCACCTTGGGGTGACCTTTGATATTTTCTGGCGTGTCTTCAACCAATGGCGTCCCCTGAGCCAAAACCGTAATCCGCTCGGCCAGAGAGAACACAACATGCATGTCGTGTTCGATGATTGAGATGGTGATATCGCGCTCATCCTTGATCTGTTTGAGCAGATCAATGGTGTTGTTGGTGTCGGCGCGCGCCATGCCTGCTGTTGGCTCGTCCAGCAACAAAAGCCGCGGCTCCTGGCTGAGGCACATGCCGATCTCAAGACGTCGTTTGTCTCCGCGCGACAGGGCGGCTGCGTGCATGTGCCGATGCTCTGCCATCTTCATCTCTTCTAGCATGACTTCGGCGCGCTCGACGATTTCTCTGTCTTTCAGCATATTGATAAAAGCATTGGGCGTGAAAGCACCATCCCGCTTTGCAAAGCATGGGATCATCATATTTTCTAGTACACTCAGATCACCAAATATTTCGGGCGTCTGAAACACGCGGCTGATCCCCATTTGGTTGATCTCAAACGGTTTTCTACCCAAGACCGACTGACCGTCGAACATGACCGACCCAGTGTCGGGGATCAGTTTGCCGACAAGACAATTGAGCAGGGTCGATTTGCCTGCCCCGTTTGGCCCAATGATCGCATGTACCGAATTTTCTGCAATGCTCAGGTTAACGTCGCCCAGCGCCTGCAGGCCACCAAACCGTTTGCCCACGTTTTTGACTTCAAGGATACCCATTGGTTTTGCCCTCATTCCGCAGGTGTTTCTTTGCCATTAGGCGTGCTCTTTTGGGATTTTTTGCGCCCAAAAAACTTGGAAATACGTTGCCCGCCTTCGACAAGGCCTCCCGGCAGGAAGATCACAACAAGCATGAAAATCAACCCAAGCGTCAGGTGCCAGCCTTTCCCGACAAACGGATAAATCAGGGTGACAACAAAGTCTTCTAATCCATCAGGTAGGAAAGCGAACCATGTGTGCAGGATGTCTGAATTAATCTTGGACAGAATGTTTTCCATGTACTTGATCGTACCAGCGCCTAGCACAGGTCCAATCAAAGTGCCGACGCCGCCAAGGATGCTCATCAACACGACCTCGCCCGAGGCCGTCCAAAACATCCGGTCCGCGCCGACTTGTGTGTCCATCGCGACCATGAGACCGCCAGCAAGGCCAGCATACATGCCCGAGATGACGAAAGCTGCCAGCGTATAGGGCTTTGAGTTGAGGCCGGTGTAATTCAAGCGCTGTTGATTGGATTTCACAGCCCGTAAAATCAACCCAAAGGGCGACCGAAAGATACGAATTGAAAGATAAAAGGCCGCTAGCATAACGATCGCAGCGACATAGTAGCCTGCGTTGAAGGTAAACACCCATGTGCCCACACTGAGATCAAAGCTCGACCCCATTTTCAGTCCAAAGAGATGGGCCTTGGGGGTTGCACCGTCTGCCAGGGGCGCATCAAGGATGCGCGGATCTAGATTTTTCGGTTGCAGGCCGGTTTCGCCGCCTGTGATCGGTGTCAGCACCGAATACGCCAGCGAATAGGACATCTGTGCGAAGGCGAGCGTGAGGATTGAAAAATAGATGCCTGAGCGCCGCAGCGATATCCAACCCACTGCCAAAGAAAACACGCCTGCCACAATCACGGATACGATGATGGCCGGTATCACGTTCATGGTGAGCAGTTTCATCATCCACATGGCTGCGTAAGAACCCACTCCCAGGAATGCGGCATGTCCAAACGAAAGGTATCCGGTCAGACCAAATAGGATATTAAAACCAATGGCAAAGATGCCAAAGATCACGAAACGCTGCATCAGGTCGGGATAGCCCGCGTTGAACTGCGCCATGCCCGAACCTTCGGGAAACGGGTTCATGATGAAGGGCGCCAGTGCAACCAGTATCGCGACAAGGATCAGCAGGCGCGTATCTTTTTTGTCCAGTCCGAACATGGCTTAGTCCTCCATCACACCTTTGCGACCCATAAGGCCGCGGGGACGCGTCAATAGAATTATAATCGCCACCAAATAGATGATGATCTGGTTCAGGCCGGGCAAAACCGAGAGCACTTCGCGCATCGAAGCAAAGCTTTCTAGAATGCCCAAAAGAAAGCCCGCAGCGACAGCGCCGGGCAAAGATCCCATGCCGCCCACAACCACCACAACAAAGGACAGAACAAGAAAATCCATACCCATGTGGTAGTTTGGCGAGTTGATCGGGGTGTACATCACCCCGGCAAGACCTGCGACTGCGGCGGCTATTCCAAACATCAGGGTAAAGCGGCGGTCAATATTGATCCCCAAAAGCTGCACGGTTTCGCGGTCGGCCATACCCGCCCTGACCACCATCCCGAACGTGGTAAATTGCAAAAAGGCAAAGACTGCGCTGATGATGACAGCGGCAAAGCCGAAATAAATAATACGCCAGTAGGGATAGATGATCATGTTTGGGTCAAAGCCCAGAAAGTTGCCAAAGTCGAACGAACCTTTGAACGCCTCGGGTGCCGGCGTGGGGATCGGGTTGGCGCCATAGTAGTATTTGATGATTTCCTGCAGCACGATTGCCAGCCCGAATGTCACTAGAATCTGGTCAGCGTGGGGACGTTTGTAAAAGTGTTTGATCAGGCCACGCTCCATTATCACACCGATGGCGATCATGACGGGTATGGCAAAAAGAATGGAAAGTGGCACAGACCAGTCAATGATCGCGTTGCCGGTTGCCTCTCCGAACCAGTCATAGACATAAGGAATATCAACCTTGAGCGGGTTGCCCAGAAAGTCTTTTTGAGTTTCGTCCACAATCGTACGGCTAAGCGAAAGGATGCGACTGAGCGTGACCGCGCAAAACGCCCCGATCATGAACAACGCGCCATGAGCGAAGTTCACAACGCCCAGAGTGCCAAAAATCAACGTAAGACCCATGGCGATGAGCGCATAGGCCGAGCCCTTGTCAAGCCCGTTTAGAATTTGAAGGACGATCGCTTCCATAGGTCTGACCCTTGGTTGGAAAGTGTGGGATTTGGCGGAATGCCGGTCGCTATGAAATATAAGAGGGTGGGCACGAATGCCCACCCCGATCGGTGCCGCTTATGCGCCGGGGTTGCAAGAACCCAATTCGCCGCCAAAGATGGCTGCGTCGTATGTCACCTGCGATACAGGTGTGACTTCGACGATCTCGAGAAGGTCAAATTCCGACGTTGGGTTTTCTTTACCTTTCACGACCAGCACGTCCTTGAAACACTGGTGGTCTTCGGCGCGGTAAAGCGTTGGGCCATTGCCCATGCCATCGAACTCAAAGCCTTCGAGAGCTTCGGCAACTGCGCAGGGGTTGAACGATCCCGCACGTTCGACAGCATCTGCATAGAGCATAACCTGCACATAGCAGGTGTGCGCTGCCTGTGACGGCGGGAAGCCGTACTTGGTGCCAAAGGACTGGACAAACTGCTTGGAGCCGGCGTCGGTCAGCGACCAGTGCCAGTTTGTCGACCCAAAGATGCCTTTAACGTTGGCGCCAGCGCCTTTTGCCATCAGGCGCGAGTAGAGCGGAACAACGATTTCGAAGTTCTTGTCGTTCACCAACTTGTCACGCAGGCCAAACTGAACCGCGTTGGTCAACGAGTTCACCATGTTGCCGCCGTAGTGGTTCAGAACGAGAACGTCTGCACCCGATTGCAGAACTGGAGCAATGTACGACGAAAAATCGGTCTGTGTCAGCGGCGTTTTCACTGCGGCAACAGTTTCCCAACCCATGGCTTCGGTCGATGTGCGAACGGCTTCTTCTGTGGTGTATCCCCAGTTGTAGTCGGCGGTCAGGTGGTACGCTTTGCGGTCCGTGCCGTAGTTGTTGGCCAACACTGGCGCGAGCGCTGCACCGGTCATGTAGGAGTTAAAGAAGTGGCGGAAACCATTTGCCTTCTTGTCTTTGCCGGTGGTGTCGTTTGAGTGTGTCAGACCTGCCATAAAGATAATGCCAGCTTCTTGGCACAGCGCTTGCACGGCCACGGCCACGCCCGAGCTAGACCCACCCGTGATCATCACGGCACCGTCTTTTTCGATCATGGACCGCGCCGAAGCACGTGCCGCGTCAGATTTGGTCTGAGTGTCGCCTGTGACGTACTCAACTTTTTTGCCGAGAATGCCATTGCCTTGCAGAGCTTTAGACGAAAATGTGTTCATCAGGCCGCCGTCGCCGCCACCGTTCAGGTGTTCGACCGCAAGCTCGTAAGCGCGCAGTTCATCCGCGCCTTCGTCGGCATAGGCGCCGGACTGTGGAACGTTAAACCCAAGTGTGACCGTGCTTCCCGCAGGCGCGTTGGTATAGCCTTCGTGACTGCCTGCAGACAGGTATGTCGGCAGCGCGAGGCCCGCGCCAGCGACAGCACCGGTTTGCAATACGCCACGACGCGACAGGTTCATTTTGGACATGAAAATCCTCCCAGATGTTGAAATGGCGCCTCCGGCTCCTCACCGATGGACGCGCGGCACCTATTGATGCAACGCGTTTATCCCTTTTTTCTGTAAAAAATTGCAATAAGCCCTTTTTTTATCATGATTATTTTGTAAACATATCGACAGTGAGTGGTGGATTGCTGTAAACTTTCTTATGTCGCACCGCAGAAACGCATTGAATTAACTCAGAAAGGCTAGCCAAGCCCCATGGCGCGTGAAGCACTCACTGGCAGCCGCATCCGCGAGCGCCGCATCATGAGCGGTTACAAACAGGCTGAATTGGCCCGTCAGGTCAATATTTCCGCTTCATACCTGAACCTAATCGAACACAACCGGCGTAGAATCGGCGGAAAATTGTTGCTGGACCTAGCGGCAGCGCTGGGAGTCGAAGCGGCGGCGCTGACCGAAGGCGCGGAGGCGGCATTAATTGCAGCCCTGCGTGACGTGGCCCAGACGGCTGGTGTGACGCAGGCCGAAATGGACCGTGCCGATGAGTTCGCCGGCAGGTTTCCTGGATGGGCCGATGCGCTGGCCGGCGCACATCGGAAGATCTCTGGATTGGAGCGTACGGTTGAAAATCTATCTGACCGGTTGGCGCACGACCCCGAATTGGCGGCATCTGTGCACGAAGTGCTGTCGACAGCTGCGTCGATCCGGGCGACAGCATCGATCCTGGCCGAAGACAAAGACCTTGAGCCAGCCTGGCGCGACCGATTTCATGCAAATATTGATGCTGATAGCAAACGGCTTGCCGACAGTTCAAAGACTTTAGTTGGGTTTCTTGATCCTGAAACCGGCGAGGCGGCCAGTGTCAGTTCGCCTGCTGAAGAGGTCGAGGCATTTCTGACCATCCACGAATACAGTTTTGACGGTATAGAGACCGGTAATGCCAAACCTGCCGACCTCGTTGAAGGCGCTCCTGAGTTGACCTCGACAGCTGCGCGTCAGATTGCACTGGGAGTGCTGCACAGGGTAATCGAAGACAGTGGCCGTGTCACAATGGCAGATTTGACAGCTGCGTTGGCCGATCATGGTCCTAACCCCGTCGCGCTGGCGCAACTGTTCGGCGTGCCAGTCGCTTGTATCATGCGGCGCATGGCAGCGATGCCGGGTCTAACCTATGGCCTTGTTGTCGCTGATCGCTCGGGCGCCTTGTTGTTTCGCAAAGGCGTGCCGGGGTTTGTTATTCCAAGGTATGGCGCGGCTTGCCCGCTCTGGCCGCTTTTCCAGGTTATGACTCAGCCCGCCACGGTATTGCGTCAACGGATGCGCGTGCCCGGGCGTGGAGGCGCCCTATTTGATTGCCTCGCGGCAGCCGAGATAACCGGACCTACCGCCCTAAACGCTGCCCCCTTGCTTGAGGCGACGATGTTGATTGTGCCAATTGCAAGCGATGACGATGATCGCACAGAGGCGGCGGTCGAAATGGGGGCGTCCTGTCGTATTTGTTCACGGCAGGCATGTCCGGGACGTCGCGAGCCGTCTATTCTCAGCGAAGGCTTCTGACTCTTTTGACAGCTTGATAAAAACTGCTCATAGTCACTCAACAGTAGGGTCGCATGAACGGCTTTGCATGCCATGGGAGGGGACATGAGCATAGGTAAGCATGTTCTGCTTGTTGAGGATGAGCTGAACATCATAGAAGCGCTGCGTTTCCTGCTCAGCCGTGAAGGTTGGCACGTGGATACGCATTCTGATGGTGCAACCGCCGTTGAAGCCATCCGTACAATGCGGCCAACTCTGGTGATTCTGGACTACATGCTTCCCGGCAAGAGTGGGCTCGATATACTGACTGAACTACGCAAGGATCCGGACTTTGAAACCTTGCCGGTACTCATGCTTACAGCGCGCGGTCAGACCCGTGACCGTGAACAGGCAGAAAAGGCGGGGGTGAGCCGGTTCATGACAAAACCGTTTTCCAATACAGAAGTCATCACAGCTGTGCGTGACCTTGTGCAACTGTCAAGATGACGACGCCAACGCCATCACCCCTATTCTTGCAGAGGCGCAGCTATCGGCAGCGACGAATGATGGATGCCCTGCGATTGTTGCCAATCATGGGCGGATTGTTGTGGTCGATGCCACTGTTCTGGCCGGCGGTGTCGAGCCGAACATACGGTCCGGAACCTGTGAGCATGTCTACTTCAATCATGTATGTGTTTGGTGTTTGGTGCTTGCTTATTGTGGCATCGATCGCACTGCGCGCGGCTTTGAAGCCTACTTGGATGCAACAAGTGACGGACCCTGATCAGGTGGGAACGGACGAGGTCGGCTGATGGCGTCCGTTAATCAACTGATCGCTGTCAGTCTTGTATATGTCGCGTTTCTTTTCGCCGTTGCGTTTTTCGCCGAACGTGCGGCGGTTCGCGGGCGGCGCGGTTGGCTGGGATCACCGCTGGTCTATACACTGTCACTGTCAATCTATTGCACGGCATGGACGTTTTACCGCGCCGTGGGATACGCGGCCAGATCGGGCATGGAGTTTGTTACCATCTACCTTGGTCCAAGCTTGGTCATGATCGGTTGGTGGTGGGTCTTGCGCAAACTTGTGCGAATCGGCCGCGCTCAGGGGGCCACGTCGGTGGCTGACCTAATTTCTGCGCGCTATGGCAAATCTAACGCGCTGGCCATTTTGGTAACGCTGATGGCGGTTATCGGAATGACGCCTTACATTGCGCTTCAATTGCAATCGGTGACTCTTTCGCTGTCTGTTTTTGCCCAGCCTAGCGACGCTGGACGTTTCGGCCAGGACAGCCCGGCATTCTGGGTGGCGGTGGGGTTGGCAATTTTTGCGGTGCTTTTTGGCACGCGCAACCTCAATGCCAATGAACGCCATAATGGTGTGGTGATCGCCATCGCGGTCGAGGCAGTTGTCAAGTTGGTCGCACTGATGGCCGTTGGGGTGTTTGTTGTTTGGGGCATTGCCGGAGGTATCGGGCCCATGATGGAGCGTATCGACACTTCGCCCATCGGAGAATGGAGCGTTGATGGTCATCGCTGGGTTGCTCTTACGGCTTTGTCTGCTGCGGCGTTTTTGTGTTTGCCGCGCATGTTTCAGGTGCTTGTGGTCGAAAATCAAGACGAGCGGCACCTGCAGATCGCAAGCTGGGCTTTTCCACTTTATCTAATGTTGATGAGTCTGTTCGTGGTGCCCATTGCTGTTGTTGGGCTTGATTTGATGCCAGAGGGGACCAACCCCGACACCTTTGTGCTGACGTTGCCACTGTCCGAGGGTCGTGTGGGGCTTGCAACACTAAGTTTTTTGGGTGGTTTTTCGTCGGCAACTTCGATGGTGATCGTTACGACACTGGCGCTTGCCACGATGGTGTCAAACCACGTTGTGATGCCTGTTTGGCTGACAACGCAGGGTGACGGGGCTACTGTGTCTGGTGATGTGCGCAACGTGGTGATTCTGGCCCGGCGAACATCAATCATGATCATCATCCTTCTGGGCTACCTCTATTATAGGTTTTCAGGAGGTGGTGCGGCCTTGGCCTCGATCGGTCTTATTTCGTTTGTGGGTGTGGCTCAATTTCTGCCTGCGATGCTGGGCGGTATATTCTGGCGCGGGGCGACCCGTAACGGTGCGCTTGGTGGCCTTATTGTTGGTTTTGCAGTTTGGATCCACTGCTCATTATTGCCCAGTTTTGGCCCCGGTGCTGTATACAGTCTGGAGATGTTCCAAGACGGGCCGATGGGGATCGCTGCGCTGCGACCGCACGCGCTCTTTGGAATCGCGGGGCTAGATTCGACCGTTCACGCCGTGATGTGGTCGCTGGCTCTCAACACGGGCGCATTCATAGCGCTGTCTCTGCTGACGTTCCCTGGGCCTTTGGAACGGTTGCAAGGAGCGCAATTCGTCAATGTGTTCGACCACTCTTCGAACATAAGGGGATGGGATGCTGCGCTCGCTACGTCCGAAGATCTGATGATCATGGCACAGCGCATTTTGGGTGCGCAGGAAGCGCAAAGGGTGTTTCGCATTGAGGCTGAAAAACAAGGATTAAAAGGGCACTTGGCTGAACCAACACAAAGCTTTTTACAGCATCTGGAACGGGAACTGGCAGCGTCGGTCGGATCGGCGACAGCACATGCGATGATCAGTCAATTGGTGGGCGGTGCGTCGGTGTCGGTTGAGGATCTGATGGCGGTGGCAGACGAATCTGCACAGATTATGGAATACTCGATCCGACTTGAGGCAAAATCCTCCGAACTCAGCCGAACTGCGCGTCAGTTGCGAGAAGCGAATGACAAGTTAACAGCCCTTTCGGTTCAAAAAGATGCATTTCTCAGTCAAATCAGTCATGAGTTGCGCACACCAATGACTTCGATCCGGTCATTTACGGAAATCCTGAGGGACACAGAAGGATTGGGACAGTTTGAAAAAACGAAATACGCGTCGATCATCCATGGTGAAACGATCAGACTGACACGTCTGCTCGATGATTTACTTGACCTCAGCGTTCTGGAGAATGGACAGGTCAGCCTAAATTGTGAAAAGGGCAATCTAAATGATGTTCTGGAAAAGGCAGTGCTGACGGCCCAGGTTGGTGCCAACCGATCCTTAACCGTCAGGAGGCGGCGTCTGGAAAAAACTGTGTTGCTCAATACGGATCTGGATCGGCTTAACCAAGTTTTTATCAACCTCATTACCAATGCCCAGAAATACTGTGAGGCCGAGGATCCGGTGTTGACCATCGAATTGCAACGCAGTGGGGACAATCTGTCTGTTGTATTTGGTGACAATGGCATGCCGATCCCGGAAACGTCGCGGGCTGTAATCTTTGAGAAATTTGCCCGTGTACAGGACAATGAAGGCTCTGGTGCGGGTCTCGGCTTGGCTATTTGCCGAGAGATCATGACACGACTGGGAGGCGACATCTGGTATGAGCCGCGTGTCGGGGGCAATGCATTTGTGGTACGTTTACCGCAGATTGAGGCACTTGCCGCGCAATAAAGCGATAAAAATGAATAGGGTGAATAAAGTGATTGGTAACCAATTCCAGCTATTCCTGAATACTTATTAACAAGACCATGCGGTCGACAGAGGATATGGGCCAAACTAAGTCACAATCAGTTCTGGGGCGTATTGCAACGGCAGGGCGCGAGGATCATCAGGCGCGCGCCATGACCTTGCAAAAAGCTGTGCGCGTGACAATGGCCAAGGTTGCAGATGCGCTTATGGATTTGCCGCTGTCCGTGATTGGCGTTGTGATGCAAAGCGTGGCGGGTGATGCGCTGGCCGAAATGCTGGCCGAAGATGCGTTGCTGGTGCTTCTTGACGGCCCGCGCATGGCGCAGGGTGCTGTCATTGTCGATCCTGTGCTGGTGGGTGGTCTTATTCAGCAACAAACCATTGGTTCAGTGCGCCCCGATGCGGGCCAGACACGCGCAATGACACGGACCGATGCCGCTATTTGTGCGCCACTTCTGGATTCGCTCTTCGAAAAAGTCGCTGATCTTGTGGAAACTGACGAAGACACTGAATTGGTGACTGGCTTTCGCTTTGGTGCCAAGGCCGAAGATGCGCGCGCATTGAGTATCGCATTGGACGCGGACGACTACACTATTTTGCGGATGACGCTCGATATGGCTCGTGGGACCCGGCAGGGTGAGATGATGGTGATCTTGCCGAAACCCGATCCAATGGCTCAGATCATAGATTCTGACGAGTCAACAGATGGCAGTGCGACTAGCCCTGCTAATCTGACCAATGCGGTGATGGGTGTAAATGCCGATCTGAAGATGGTGTTATGCCGCTTGAACCTGACGCTTGGAGAGGTCCAGGCGTGGAAGCCCGGCGTGGTTCTTCAAATGCCTGCGGGGCAGTTTCCAAATGTACAAATGACCACAGTTACCGGCCATATTATAGGTCAGGGCACTGTTGGCCATTTGGACGGAGCACGCGCAGTAAAACCGAAGCGCCAACCGCTTCATGCGACTCAACCACTGCGTCGCGAGACGGATGAGGACCTTGTCGATATGCCGGATATAAAGGGCATCGGAGGCGACTTTAACCCTGAAAATACCGGAGGGTCAGAACGCGTACAACTTGATGCATCAATGGGTGGCCCTGTCGATAATCTTCCACAACTTGATGACTTGCCTGATCTTTCTGCCGAATCGAACGGTGTACAGGCGATACCAGACATTGACCTGCCTGCTTTGGACGACTTGCCCGACCTTGCAGATATGCCCGAACTTGGCGATTTGTCTGCTTCGGAGGGTGAGCTGCCGCCCCTGCCTGACCTTCCTGAGCTGGATGATTTACCGGACCTTGCGGATTTTCCTGAACTCGCTCGAATGCAGGCTGCAGACTAAGGGTGCATGATCGGGCGTAAAGTGTTGCCGCTAATCCGCGTTGGCAATCGCGTCGAGAGTGGCACGTAGATTGTCAAGGTTGTAGCCGCCAGTGCGGGCTGCAGCTAGGATATCATCGACGGGCATGGCACCGGCTTGGCCTAAGGCCCAAACTATAGTGGAGCGTGTTCCGGATGCGCAATATGCGAGCACAGGCCCAGTATTTCCCGCCACGTGATCTGCATGTAAGCGTATATTTTGGGGCGTCAGAGTTTGGTGCGTCAGCGGTAATCGTACAAAGGCGAGGCCCGCTAATTTGGCTGCAGCCTCCATGATATCCGCCTGAAGGGAGGGCGGTACTTCCTCATCTGGACGGTTGTTGATGATGGTTGTGAAACCAGCAGCGACAAGGTCTTCCATGTCTGCGGGCTCAATTTGAGGGGCGACACTATAGCTGGGCGTGATTGTTCTGATATCCATGAGTGCAAGGAGTAAGCCGGGTTCATCGCAGTGTCCAGCAGCGCATCAAGTTCGGTGCTCTTAAAGCGAACTGCCCAAGTCTTTCCCTAGAAAAATCAGCAAAATCGTCTGACATAAATTTCAGGTGTTGAGCGACGCAGAATTGTGCCAAATCTATTTCAGAAAAATACCAACAATTACAAACATCAGCCCGATAACAGAGAGAAACAGTGCGCCAAGATTGCGGGGCAATACCCGTTGTAGGACGGCACGCATAGCGGCATCGTCCAGCTTTGCTTTTCGTGCGCGAAAAACCGTTACCACACACCAGCCAAGACCAAACAGGCCAAGGACTGACAGCGATGCCCCGCCCCAGATCATGCCGTTAAGCAGAACGTTCGATGTGCTTTGTTCCATGCGGCTCAGGTATCGCAGCGTGACACCCATGGCAAGCGGATGCAATCCTGACTTCTCCTCTTGCAGCAATCCCGACACGGGGCTATCCAGCAAGTCCATTTATCGCTCAGGAGACCCCAATGTCAGATACCGCGACCAATGCCGAAAGCTACCGGGTCACAGCCGACGAACTGCGCCAGTTCATTGAACGCTACGAGCGACTGGAAATGGAAAAAAAAGATATCGCCGATCAGCAAAAAGAGGTGATGGCGGAGGCCAAGGGGCGTGGCTATGACACGCGGGTCATACGTAAGGTCATTGCACTGCGCAAACGTGACAAAGACGATATCGCCGAAGAAGAGGCTGTACTTGAAATGTACAAAGAAGCGTTGGGCATGGGCTAAGACAGACCGTATGCTAGCAACAGTATAATTTTACATGCTGGGTCGACCGGTATGAATAACTGTCTCTCTTGTACCGCTGGCTTGGCAGTGACAGATGGTCACGCGATTTGGTCACACCAATGTTCTCAAAATGCGTTTCGGAAGCTCAAAGTGTCAATTATTTCCTAAACATGGGCGTTAAACGACCATGATTAATTAAATTGTTTTGAAGCGCAGTGTCCGGCGCGCAAAGCCCATCGCCTAGCTCTTAGGGCGTAACAAATGTGACGCCTGACATGCCGGCAATTGCCGCAATGTCTTGCTCATAAATACTGGTCATGTTGTCAATTATCGCTTCGCTCCATCCGGGAGCATTCAGTTCTTCTTCGATTTCTGCTTCGATTGCATATTTGTCCAGAAACACACTAATCACCTTGCGCTTTTGCATCTCTGGCATGTTTGGGTGGGATGCGATGTAGCTTTCGAAGCGTTGCATCCCTTCTTTGCTCATGATTTTGGACAAAAGGTCAAAACCACCAATTATCTTTTCTTCACGCTCAAAGCCGGCCATCTCACGGATGATCTGAGCCCACAGTATCGGCATATCCTCAAAGCACCAGGTCGTAATCGATATGGTGGGGGCCGCAGCGCGAAGCGCGGTGAATGTGTCGGACCAGCGAATAGTAAAAGGATCTGCACCGCGCAGAAATTCTGGCATGTTCTCCTGCGGCGAGTCATTAAAGAGCGCGGGCAGGAATGTTGCCGGGTTGCGGATTGCCAGAAACAGCTCAATATCGTCATGAGCGAACAAAGTCGCAATCTTTTCGACGCGCTCAGGCGCCATCGCGTAGATCAATCCACCTCGCACGCAAGCGCGGGGTGGGCCGAACAGAAACATATGAGACAAGATAACCCGATCTGCGTCTTCTTCGTCTAGGATCATGTCCAAAAGAACTTCGCCAGCATCTGGAGCTGCCGGGTGATCCTGCATCGCTATCAGAGTTTTGCGTAGCAATGTTCGGTATTTGCTGGGTCCGGGTATCGTCACGCCACTACGAGCGAAACGTTCCTTGTTGCGCAGCAGGCAACGGAAAAGCCGATCGCTCTCAGTAAAATGTGCGCCTGCATGAAGAACCAGTTGCATAATGACTTGCGTGCCTATCGTCCGATTTGTGTTTGGTCGAAGCATAGCCCATTTGAAATGGCTGAGCAGCCCGGTTTGCGTTGTAGTATTTATAGATAACCGTGTGTAGCAGCCTCAGGACTGCAGATCAGTTCTAATGTACCGCTTCCGCGCGTCACATGGACTGTTGCAGGGGCTTTTCAAGACGGACATTTTTTCAAGTATCCTTATCCAGCAAGTAGCCCACGCTAAAAAGGTTACTTGTGGCGGTATTATTCTGCTGCCTTTATTTCGAAACCCTTTTGAATCATGTCAGCAGGCTCGACCGGATATTCGCCGCTAAAGCATGCGTCGCAGTATTGTGGTTGGTTGGGGTTTCTGCCCTCTGCTTCGCCCACGGCCCGATATAGACCATCAAGAGAGATGAACTTGAGGCTGTCGACACCCAGATGTTCAGTCATTTCTTCTTCTGACATGGTGGCGGCGAGTAATTTTTCGCGTTGCGGAGTGTCTACGCCGTAAAAGCACGGCCAAGCTGTGGGAGGGGACGCGATGCGGAAGTGCACTTCGGCAGCACCCGCATCGAGTATCATTTCCTTGATTTTGCGGCTGGTGGTGCCGCGCACCACAGAATCGTCCACAAGGATCACCCGCTTGCCTCGAATTAGGGCGCGGTTGACGTTCAGCTTAAGGCGCACCCCCATGTTTCGGATGCTTTCGGTAGGCTCGATGAATGTGCGCCCAACATATTGGTTGCGGATGATGCCCATGGCATAGGGAATGCCGGATTCCAAAGAAAAACCTATGGCTGCGGGTGTGCCACTGTCAGGAACTGGGCAAACAAGATCTGCCTCAACGGGTGATTCCTTGGCCAGCTCGCGGCCAATGTTTTCGCGTGTCTCGTACACGCTTCTGCCACCAAGAATGCTGTCAGGGCGGCTGAAGTAGACGTGCTCAAATATGCAAAAGCGTGACTTTTTTGGACGAAATGGAAAGCGGCTTTCGATGCCTTTGTCGGTGATCACAACCATCTCTCCGGGTTCGATCTCACGCACAAATTCTGCGCCAATGATGTCGAGCGCGCAGGTCTCTGAGCTCAGCACGTGGCCCCCGGGCAGACGACCCAGCATCAGGGGGCGCACCCCCAAAGGATCGCGCACGCCAATCAGCTTGGTGCGCGTCATGGCAACCACGGAAAACGCCCCTTCGACCCGGCGCAATGCGTCCTCCATGCGTTCGGGGATATTGCGTTGCAGCGAACGCGCCATCAAATGGATGATACATTCGCTGTCTGACGAGCTCTGAAAAATCGAGCCGCGTTCGATCAATTCACGACGCAGAGCTTCGGCGTTGGTTATATTGCCGTTATGTGCGATCGCAGCACCGCCCATCGCGAATTCACCAAAGAACGGTTGCACATCGCGAATCGCAGTTTGCCCTTTGGAACCTGAAGTCGAGTACCGCACATGGCCGATGGCCAGTGGCCCAGGCAGCGTTTCCATAATGGACTGCGACGTAAAGTTGTCGCGGACATAGCCAAATCGTCGGGCCGAATTAAATCCATGGGCCGCGTCGTACGACACGATACCACCGGCTTCTTGGCCGCGATGTTGAAGGGCGTGCAATCCAAGTGCCACAAAGTTGGCTGCGTCCATGGTACCAAGGACACCAAAAACCCCACACTCTTCCTTAAGCTTGTCGCCATCTTCGATACCGCGCAAGGCATCAAAGTCAAAAGGGTGCGCGGGTGGCATACGCGCGTCGGAAGTGTCGGACAATGGGCAGCTCCGAATCCGGTTAGTTTGGGTGTCGTTTAACAACTGCACGCGAGACTGTCACGAACCTATCACAAATCATCTGCGTTTGTTCATTTCGTGTGACGCCAAAGCCGGGTTGGTAAGATCGAATTGGCTGACAGCGATTACTGTTCGCAGTTGCCGACAAGGCTCTCGTATTGCCTTGTGATCCACCCCAAGGCTTGCTCAGGGTTTTGTTCTTCGATCTGAGTGGTGAAGCGACCAAACACAGCGGCAGAGCGGCTTTCATCCACCATGGTGAATTCTTCGCCCGTTATTACAGTATAATAGACAAAGAATGCGATTGCCACCAACAGAATGCCGCGCAGGACCCCAAAAAGAAAACCCAGCCCCTGATCAATGCCGCTGACGCGTGAGCGTTGTATCAGAGAGGATAAAAGCGGTGTGAAAAGCGAGACAATTATAAGCGCGATTGCAAAGACAATGGCAAAAGCCCCAATTATGCTTAATTCACAACTATCCGAAATGAACGTGCCTACAACTGGAATTTCGCCAACGAGTGGTTCGACCTGCGGAGCAAAAAGAAAACCCAGCACAGCAGCAGCGACCCAGCCGGCAATGGCTGTTGTTTCGCGCACAATGCCTCGACTATAAGCAAGCAACGCCGAGAGAATGATAACAGCGGCTACAATGCCATCAATGATAGTGAACCCGTCCATGGTCCTGCCCTTTGTTCTGTTTGCGCGGCACTTAGCCCGCGCCGAATATCTCGCCGACAAACCCGGTCAAATCGCTCATTTGATTTAGCGTCATGCCGGATCGGCTATGGGGTTTGCCACCCTTGGCTGCGATCGCGTTGGTGAAACCAAGTTTTTGTGCCTCTTTCAACCTGTTTTCTGTCTGGGGAGCCGGTCGAAGTGCGCCTGACAGGCTGATTTCCCCGAATACGACGGTATCGGCTGGCAATGCACTGTCTTCGCGCGCACTTAGCAGGGCAGCAGCAACCGCAAGGTCAGCTGCAGGTTCAGAAATTTTCATGCCACCTGCGACATTCAGATAAACATCTAGTCCGGCAAAGGGGATGCCGCAACGCGCCTCTAACACAGCAAGAATCATCGCTAGCCGGCCACCGTCCCAACCCACAACCGTACGGCGTGCTTGTGAATGAGGTGAAGGGGCCACGAGCGCTTGCAATTCGCAAAGGACCGGTCGGGTACCTTCGATGCCAGCAAACACAACTGACCCGGGGGATGGTTCACCCCGTTCGCTCAGAAAAAGGGCCGATGGATTGGTCACCTCGGCGAGGCCCGCGCCGGTCATCTCAAAGACGCCAATTTCATCTGCTGGGCCAAAGCGGTTTTTAACGGCGCGCAAAATGCGGAACTGGTGGCCGCGCTCGCCTTCGAAATAAAGCACAGTGTCGACCATGTGTTCGACCACGCGGGGGCCTGCGATTTGGCCTTCTTTGGTGACGTGGCCAACAAGCACAATGCTGACGCCTTTGCGTTTGGCGAACGTGGTCAGTTCATGGGCCGCTGCGCGCACCTGACTGACTGAACCGGGCGCGCTGTCGACGGTATCGAGCCACATGGTTTGGATCGAATCGATGATGGCGAGGCCCGGTGTCTCGGCTTCAAGCGTTGTCAAAATATTGCGCAGGTTCGTTTCTGCTGCCAATTGCACGGGTGCGTCCGTCAGGCCCAGCCTTGCAGCACGCATGCGCACTTGGGCGCTGGCCTCTTCGCCACTGACATAGATTGTCTTGAGCCCACGTCGGGCAAACTGCGCTGCAGCCTGCAAAAGCAATGTAGATTTACCGATGCCCGGGTCGCCGCCGACCAAAATCGCGGAGGCCGGCACCAGTCCACCGCCAAACACGCGGTCTAGCTCTGACATGCCGGATTCTGTGCGAGGGGGTGGGGTCTCATGCGCGCGCAGGTCAGACAGGGTCATGGCTGCGCCGCGTTTAGCACCCAAAGATTTAGCGCCCGGTCCGGCAGACAGGCCTTTGTCTTCGGTAATTGTGTTCCATTGGCCGCAGCTGTCGCAACGGCCGGACCACTTGGTAAATGACGTCCCGCAGGACGTACAGGAGTAAGACGTGCTCTTTGCCATGGCGCGGGTGTGCCTCAGCGATGGTGCGGGGTCAAAGGATTATTGCAGGTTGCGGGCAAGCTTGTGTGTGCGTTCAGTGGCCCAACTCACCCAGATAGAAGCAATAATGCAGGCGGTAAACAGGCACAGCCCCCCAAGCTGTTTCGAGCCTGCCAACGCTAAGTCCTTTGGCAAGCGTGATATAGAGAGCGATCAAAAAAACGTCTGCCATAGCCAGTTTTGCCAAGATGCCCAATACAGGTGTGACCCGCGGGCTAAGCCGCTGCCAGTGGATCAGGGCCAGCATAATGGTTTTTGCATAGGGTGCGACCAGGGCAAAGATAGCGACGACAAAGGCAAGAAATACGTCGTTGCTCCAGAGCGATTGCAACCCTGTGACAACCGAGATCTCACGCAAGTTAAAGAGCGGCAACAGCCCCGCGCGCATGAGTGGTGCAAACCATGAAATTGGAAACAGGATCAGCAGGAACAGATTCACAAAGCGGTACATGGGCCCGTTGTGCTGAGAATTTCGAAATGATTGAAGGTTTCCATATGAAATACCTGTTTTGATTATCGTACGGCTTCGATGGGCCCTTCGGCGCGACCATGGATGAATTGATCAACATAAGGGTCGCCCGCAGCGTCCATCTTGGAGACTGGACCGGTCCATCGAATTTTGCCTGCGTGCAGCATTGCCACGTTGTCAGCTATGGTGCGCACCGAAGTCATGTCGTGCGTGATCGTCATGGTCGTGGCTCCCATCTCGGTCACAATCTCGCGTATCAGGGCATTGATCACACCTGCCATGATCGGGTCGAGCCCGGTGGTGGGTTCGTCGAAAAAGATGATCTCAGGGTCGGCGGCAATGGCACGGGCCAGACCAACGCGTTTTTGCATGCCGCCTGACAGCTCGGCTGGGAAGCGGTCTGCGACGTCTGGCGTCAGTCCGACGCGACGCAATTTCTCTATGGCCACTGCGCGTGCATCGTCGCGGGGACGTGCCAAACTGCCGCGCAGCAGACGGAAGGCGACGTTTTGCCAAACTGGCAGTGAATCGAACAATGCTCCGCCCTGAAACAGCATGCCAAACCGCGCAAGAAAGGCGTCGCGATCCGCCTGCGTTACGTCTGTGCCATCCACGGTGATCCTTCCCTGTTCAGGCGTTACCAGACCTAGGATCGTCTTGATGCAGATCGACTTGCCGGTGCCAGAACCGCCGATGATAACCATCGAGGTGCCTTTGGCCACATGTAGGGTGACGCCACGCAGAACATGGTTGTCGTCAAAGCTTTTGTGCACGTTTTCCAAGGTAATCATGGGGCTGTGCCTCTTGTGGCATTCAGGAGCCTCCGGCGGGAGTTTATTTGGCAAGATGAAGATGGATCATATGAGATGGCTGGGGTCATATTGAGAAGAATACCCCCGTGAGCACGAAGTTGGCGGCAAGGATTAAGACGGCGGCAGCCTCGACTGAGCCTTTGGTTGCACGCCCCACGCCTTGGGCGCCACGTCCGGAATTCATTCCGAAATAACATCCCATGAGTGCTGCGATAAAGCCAAAGGCTGCGCCCTTTGCGAGGCTGGAGCTGATGTCTTTGAGTTCGATAAAGTCGACCGTGTTCTGGATATAGGCGGCCGCGTTGAACCCCAATGTACCGGTCGCGACCGCATAGCCGCCAAAGATACCTATGATGTCGCCCACGCCAACCAGCAATGGTACAGTGAGCGTGGCAGCCAGCACGCGCGGCGCAGTGAGGTATTTCATTGGGTGAGTGGACAGTGTGACCAGAGCGTCGATCTGTTCGGTCACTTTCATCGTGGCGGTTTCAGCCGCAATTGATGATGTCACGCGGGCTGCGATCATCAAACCGACTAAGACAGGGCCCAGTTCCCGGACCATTCCGATTGCAACGATCTGGGGCACCACGGCTTCGGCGTTGAACCGCGCGCCGCCTGCATAAATTTGCAACGCCAGCGCGCCACCGGTGAAGATCGCCGTCAGTCCGACGACTGGCAAGGACAACCAACCGATGTGCAATAGCGCCAGACCCACTTCGCGTGGGTAAAACGGCGGACGGATCAGGTGCGTCAGCGTGGCCCCGGCAAACAGGCTTACACGCCCGACGGCGGCCAGCAGGCCAAGCGCTGTGCGCCCGATCTTTGCCAGTAGGTTCATTCGGAAAATACCCGGTAATAACGCTGCCCGAGTGATGTCAGTATCTCATAGCCGATGGTGCCCGCAGCGTCGGCTATGGCATCGACCGATTGGTGTTTGCCCATCAGTTGGAGCGTTTCGGGAACCTCTCCGAGGTTAGACACATCCGCTGTAATCAGGTCCATTGAAACCCGACCCACGACTGGGCAGGGTGTATCACCGGCATAAAGCGTCGCTTTGGACCCCATGGCGCGGATTATGCCATCGGCATAGCCGCCTGACACGGTTGCGATGTGACTGTTGCGGGGGGCCACCCATGCATTGCCATAGCCTACCGTTTCACCAGCCTCGACCTCGCGAACCTGAATAATTGGCAGATCAAGGGTGACAACGGGCGCAGCATCGGCAAATGGCAAACCACCATAAAGACCGACGCCGGGCCGTGTCATGTCGAAATGGTAAGCAGAACCCAACAGAGGGCCACCAGTTGCCGCTAGCGAACGTGGGGCATCGATCCCGTCGGTTATTGCGCGAAATGTTTCAAGCTGCTGCGCATTCATAGGGTTTGATGGCTCATCGGCACAGGCCAAGTGGGACATGACCAACTCTGGCTGCTGAGAAAGCGCGATATCGCGTACCGCCAACCATTCGGCAGGCTCCATGCCCAGTCGGTTCATTCCGCTATCAAGCTGCAGGCCAAACCGATGTCCGGGTAACGCCTCGACGTGACGCAACATCTGATCGACCGAGTTCAGCAGCGGCGTCAGCTCGCCCGTTCGGACCTGATGCGTATCGCCATCCATGTGACCTGAAAAGACGTAAATTTCTGGGCCCACGCCAAGTGCATCGCGCAGGCTGAGCCCTTCATCTGCTGTTGCGACAAAGAAACTGCGCGCACCTACACGCGCAAGCGCAATGGCAATCTTGGCTGCATCAAGCCCATATCCATTGGCTTTGACAACGGCGCCTGTTTCACCCTCGCTTACAGCATCTAGGGTTTGCCAGTTGCGCACCACCGCGCCAAGATCGATTGAGAGCGTTGCAGACGTCATATGACGGTTTTGACAGGACCATGCGGATTGGTGAAGGGGTAAAACGCGGGCGAGTACAATTGCGGTGGATCAATGTGGCACGATCATATGGTGGTATCGACGCCAAATACGTTCCGTCGTGGCATCCCTAAGCGTTATCCTGTCGCTTGGCGTCTGGCCGTTGGACCGGTGATGGCCCTTATGTTCGGCGCAGCACTTAGTGCGAATAGGTCTGGACTGAATTTTGGGCGCATCTTTCTGTTGGAAATCTCGGCATATGGGTGATGTTGCGTTGAATATGGTGGGATGTACTAAAAATACTGCCCCTTTCAGACAACAAGAGCGGGCGGTTGCCAGCTGTACCTGATGCCCACGTCATTAAAATTCCTGATCGCCGCCTTGCTGCCATGGCCGCACCAGATTTCCAAATCGCGTAAAGCGCCCTTCAAAGCTAAGGTCCACTGTTCCGATAGGGCCGTGTCGCTGCTTACCAATAATAATTTCCGCACGACCGTGCAGCCGCTCCATCTCTTCCTGCCATCTGGCCATGGCTTCAAGGTCATGATCGCCCGGTTTCTCACGCTCTTTGTAATATTCCTCACGGAACACGAACATGACGACATCGGCGTCTTGTTCGATCGACCCTGATTCCCGCAGATCACTTAGCTGTGGACGTTTGTCTTCACGATTTTCCACTTGGCGCGACAGTTGTGACAGGGCCACAACCGGGATGTTGAGTTCTTTGGCTATAGCTTTCAGCCCCATGGAAATCTCGGCGATTTCCTGCACGCGATTTTCGGCGCCACCGCGCACCAGCTGCAGATAGTCCACAATCAGAACATCCAACCCGTTGGTCCGTTTCAGGCGGCGGGCGCGGGCGGCAAGCTGGGCGATGGGGATGGCAGGGGTGTCATCGATATAAAGCGGGCAGGCCTCGAGCGCTTTGGCGGCGTCGACGAACCGACGGAATTCAGCCTCGGTCATGTCGCCACGACGGATTTGCTCGCTTGGTACTTCGGACGCCTCGGAAAGAATTCTTGCCGCCAGCTGTTCGGCGCTCATCTCAAGAGAATAGAAACCTACGACCCCACCTTCGATCGCGCCTTCGGACCCATCGGGTTTCACACCCTTTTTGTACGCCTTGGCAATGTTAAAAGCGATGTTGGTGGCCAGCGAAGTTTTGCCCATCGAAGGCCGACCGGCAAGAATCAGAAGGTCAGACGAGTGTAGGCCGCCCAACTTCTTGTCCATATCCGTTAGCCCAGTCGAAATTCCAGCAAGCCCGCCCTCTCTCTGATAGGCAGCATTGGCCATGTTGACTGCGTCTGTGACAGCCTTGAGAAAGCTCTGGAACCCGCCTTCGGAGGTGCCCTGTTCGGCCAGTTTGTAAAGCGCCTGTTCGGCTTCAACGATTTGCTCTTTGGGTTCAGAAGCAACATCGACCTTGGCCGCTTTTGCACTGATATCGCGGCCCAAAGTGATTAGGTCCCGGCGCACAGCGAGGTCATAGATCATTTGAGCATAGTCACGCGCAGCAAAAGCGCTGATCGCAGCACCGGCCAGCCGCGCGAGATAGGCAGGGCCACCGAGCTCAAGCAATCCCTCATCATCTTCCATAAAGGCCTTGATGGTTACTGGGCTGGCAAGGTTATTTTTGGCAATCCGAGCGGCGCAAATTTCAAAAATGCGTGCATGAACAGGGTCATAAAAGTGCAGTGGTCCAATGATGGCAGCCACGCGGTCGTAGATGTCATTGTTGGTCAGGATGGCGCCCAGCAATTGCTGTTCGGCCTCGATCGAGTGTGGCATCGTCTCTGCATCTTGCACCGAGAGGCCTGTGGGATTGAATGCTGTGATCTCGTTCATCTGTTCCGTCCCTATCCACTATTCCCAGAGGTTCGAAAGGCTTTGAACCTTTATAGTTCCGGGGTGTCACACTGTTACGCGCAACGCCATCTGGAAAAGGTGGTGGATTTATCTGTGGATAACACTCACAGACCCTGCCGCTGATCGACATATAGTGGTTTTGGGGCGCCTTGTCACTAGATGCCGAGCCGAAAGGCGGCTCGAATCGTCTTATGCACAACCCATCCACAGATAACTTGTCCACATACTTCTTTGGTTTTTCCCCAAGTAATCCACACTGTGTCAGGCTACTCTGACAGACATAAGTGGAACACTGGTCGTTGTAATTATGTGCGGGCTTTCTGCCACGCGCGTGGGTCTTTCAGAAAGGCTTCGACGCCGACGAGCGTGGCTTCGTCAAAGGCGCCAGACGCCCGTGCCTCGGTCAGCACATCCCACCACGTGCACAGATGGTGCAGTTGGACGCCATGATCGCCTAGGGTTTTTTCCGTTTCCGAAAAAATGCCGTAATAAAAGATTACCGCCGTATGGGCGCAAGTCGCACCGGTGTCGCGGATCGCGTCAACAAAGCTAATCTTTGAGCCCCCATCGGTCGTCAGGTCTTCGACCAGCAGCACGCGTTGGCCTTCGGTCATTTCGCCCTCGATCCGAGCGTTGCGTCCATAGCCTTTGGGTTTTTTGCGGACATAGGTCATTGGCAGCGCCATGCGTTCGGCAACCAGAGCGGCAAATGGGATGCCGGCCGTCTCGCCGCCGGCAATGTTGTCAAAGGCTTCAAACCCTGCATTGCGCATAACTGTAACTGTCAAAAAGTCCATTAGGGTTGCACGAATGCGAGGATAAGAGATTAGCTTGCGGCAATCGATATAGGTTGGACTTGGCAGGCCAGAGGCCAGAGTAAATGGTTCGGCAGCATTGAAATGCACAGCCTTGATTTCAAGAAGCATGCGGGCGGTCAGGCGCGCCATTTCTTGCGCAGTGGGAAAGCTGGTGGGGATCATGGGTGTGGCTTTCAAATGAGGTCGATAGTTTGAGAATGCAGGGGCTTTCGGTGGGTGTTTTCTGAAGCAAAGACGTCAGCCGACGGACCACTCTAGCTCGAATCCAGGGTCAAAGACGGTGACGATTCCGTCGTCTGTCTCTACGTGAGATGGAATACTTGGCGCGGTTCTGATGAGCGTTACAGTGTCAGAGTTGACCGGTAGGCCATAGAACGCTGGGCCGTGGCGCGATGTGAACCCCTCGAGCTTATCAAGCGCACCTTCCTGTTCGAACACCTGTGCCAGAATTGGCAACGTATTGGGGGCGGTAAAACAACCGGCACAGCCGCAGGGTAGAAATTTGTTTGCATCGGTGTGCGGGGCGCTGTCGGTGCCAAGAAAAAAGCGCGCTTCGCCTGAAGTCGCAGCCGCGCGCAGTGCGCGGCGATGACTTTCCCGCTTGGCCACGGGCAGGCAGTAGTAGTGCGGTTTGATGCCGCCAGCGAGGATATGGTTGCGATTGAGCACCAAGTGATGGGTTGTGATCGTCGCACCAAGGCTGTTGTCCTGGGCAAGGGCGTAATCGACAGCGTTGCTGGTCGTAATGTGCTCCATGATAACGCGCAAGCTGGGCGTGGCCCGACGGATAGGGTCTAGTACTCGATCAATAAAGACTGCTTCACGATCAAAGATGTCAATGTCTTCATCGGTGACCTCGCCATGGACGCACAGAGGCAGGCCAATTTCTGCCATCCGTTCGAGGGTGCCACGTACGTGATCAAAGTTGGCGACGCCAGAGGCTGAATTTGTGGTGGCCCCAGCGGGGTAGAGCTTGACCGCTTTGACAAGGCCAGATGCGTGGGCGGCGGCGACGTCATCGGGATCTGTGTCTTCGGTTAAGTAAAGCGTCATCAATGGCTCGAAAACCATGCCATCCGGTAGCGCTGACAAAATCCGGTCCCGATAGGCCGCGGCCTGTGCGCCGGTCACCACAGGTGGCATTAAGTTTGGCATAATGATCGCACGTGCAAAGTCGCGCGCAGTATGGGGCAAGACGGCCCGCATCATTGCGCCGTCGCGCAAATGCAGATGCCAGTCGTCGGGGCGGGCAAGTGTAAGCATATTCATGCCTGTCGGTTAGCACGGCGGTTGGGGCGGTTGCTAGCCCTTGATGGAAGAACGCGTTTTTGTCTGGATCTCGTCAAGGCGGCGGCGAAAACGGGGGGCTTTCATCCGGCTTGTGACGTTTTGAGCCACGATCCGGGCCAGCTTTTCGCGGCCCTGTTTATCAAGCGCAGCCATCAGACGCCAAAGATAAGGCCTGTGGGTGCGCCGTGTGCGGTACAGCGCTGCAAAACTGGTTTTATCAAGCCTGCCGTTTTTAGCCTGCGTTAGTATTGGCACAAGAATATTCATCGCCAACAGATCACTTTGGATCGCGTCGCCGATAAAGCGCATCGGGAACCTGGTTACATTTGAGCGCTCGAAAAGAACCGCGTGCATCGCATCCATCCTTTCAGCCGGATCATACAGCACATAAGCCTGTGCGCAGGCATCAAGCATATCGGGCGCATACCCAAAGCGATTTGTAAATGAGGTGTTGCGCATGTGCTTAAAGCGGTCGTCCCATTCGGTCATTCGAGGATCAAGCGTGGCCTGTGGTTGAACGACTACAACCGTCGAACCCGGAGCGGCCACAGAAAACGTGGATGCCGCATAACCGCACGGACCAGCCCCATAAAATATGACGTTGTCGAACTCTTCGAAAAACCCATCATCGATCATACGGTCAAAGAAGTTGAATATCTGTGGATCGCGGAACCATGTGTCACCGTCAGAGATCATGCAAAGATGTGACCATTCCTGAGATCTAACCATCTCAAAACCGAACGGTTGTTCAGATTCGCACAGAGTCCGAATGCCTTGAATTGATTCAAAGGTCACAAGAAGCGTATCACCGCAGCTTACAAAACCAGCATAGTGTCGGTTGCCGAGCGATTCAAAAAAACCCTGCTTTTTGGTAACGGCTTCTATTTCTGACAACCATTCGCTCTTGGACAGTTTGGCCAAATCTGGATCAAACATTACGTCTGCGTGCTGCATCGAACCACCTTTTAGTCCTGTTGTTATCACGGGTGTCGGTTAAACGGTACAGTGTCAACAAGGCGAACATAAAATACTATTAGCAAATTGCGGATTAGGCTTTCCCGGTTACACGTGCTTTTGATGCGCCTTTTGGGCGTGGCTGATGAGAAACTGAGCGGCTGCCGGAGTGATTTTTCTGGCAGGTGGTGTCATGAGCAACCGGCCAAACAGCGACCTTGTCTCGTCTTGTTGCATCAGCGTATCAAAGCGCGCCTTGCGCCATGTAACGGCGGTTTTATGCAGCATGCTAAGTTTTGCATCAGAATGTAATTGCGCCAGCACATCATCGCGTAACGGGTCATATCGCCGGATTGTAGTATCTTTGACAGTATTAAAGTTCCGTTCGATCCAATAATCCGCTGTCATTGCGCTTTCAGAGCGATTTATCCGGCCACGGTCGGCTTTGATGATATAGCTCTCAATTGCGCCAAGCGGATAGTGGTTGAGCTGAACAAGCCCGTAATTGGGTTGTCGAAAATTGGAAAAAACACTCTTTGTTTTGAATGTTGCGTGCAACTCGCGCCCGTGACCGTCAAACCAGCGGGCGTTTTGGGCGCGCGCTCGATCGGGTGCGCGCGGACGATGAACGCCAGGTTTTTTGTAGGTTCCGTCGTTGGCATATAGCGTTTTGAACATGGCTGCCCGCCATGGCCATTGAAGGATATCTGGCGCGGCACGGTCGAATACCTCGGTTACAGGCCTGTCCCGATAGTGCACCTGCTCATTGTTGCCAAACAACCGCCAGGTCAAGGTGATCGCCGTAGCTTGTGGTATTGCTGCGTGCAATGCTGCGAATGTACCGTCGCCGGTGTGAATATTTACGAATTCGTCGATGTCCAGCACCAGCAACCACGTTGCAGACCGCACAACATCCATTTTTGCCGCCGTATTCAGGGCGGTGAATTGCATGCCCGCCTTGTCATAGGGGCCATCATTGCGCACATGCGTCAGCCACCCGAATGTTGCGATCCGATCCAGCATGTTGTCGGTACAATCACCACAATCATTTGAAAAGACAACGAAATGGTCCACGCCCACGGCGCGATGATGGGCAAGCCATTCCAGCAGAAATGCGCCTTCATTGCGGACGCAGAGTACACAGGTGATCGTCACTGGGTTATCGTTCCTCAAGAAGCGTCACGACCTTGGCTGTCGATCCCTTTGGTCTCTATGTAAGCGTTGAAAAACCCTTGCGTCAAACAGACGCTACACAACACGTTGTTTAATCTTGCGTGGATACGTTCAACAGTCGCGACACGAACGTTTATCTATCGTGTGATCATGCCATGTCGTTTTATCCTTTGTCTGAAATGTCGAATAAAACATGCATGATAAACGGTCATTTCTCTGATTTTGCTTTCGCGCTATCTCGTCAATTTGTTGCTTTCGACCGGGTACTCTTGTGGCGCCATGCTGGTCAACGTGCGCGTTTCAATAGTTGCAGTAAGGCATCGCCGCGCCCGCAACCTGAGGAATCCACGCGCTTTGTCATCCCAAAGTTTAGCTTGATTCATCGAATGCAGGTCAAGGCACGTGTGGTGTTGCCCCTTGACGCCAGCCCGTGGCGGTGCAGTTTGGTCGTTTAACAAGAGAAATCCAAGGAGATGCCATGCAGGATATGTCTACCATTGATGCCGTTCAGCAGATGCTGGCAGCAGAGGGCTATGTCTGCGACCGTGCGCTGGGTACTGTGGTGTTTTTAAGCCTCAAGCTTGGTCGGCCACTTTTTCTAGAGGGCGAGGCGGGTGTCGGTAAGACAGAGATCGCCAAAGCGCTGGCATCAGGTCTTGGGCGACGCCTGATACGATTGCAGTGCTATGAGGGCCTCGATGCAGCGTCTGCTGTGTATGAGTGGAATTTTCCCGCCCAGATGGTGGCAATCCGTACAGCCGAGGCAACGGGTAGCGCAGAACGGGAAGCGTTGCAAAACCATCTTTTTTCTGATGACTATCTTATCGAACGGCCTCTGCTGCAGGCGATGCGTCCGGATGAAAACGGCGCTCCTGTTTTGCTGATAGATGAATTGGACCGCACCGATGAACCGTTCGAAGCATTTTTGCTCGAAGCTTTGAGCGACTTTCAGGTGACAATTCCCGAGCTCGGTACGATCCACGCGCCGGATCCACCCATAGTAATCGTCACGTCGAATCGGACCCGCGAGGTACACGACGCGTTGAAACGGCGCTGCCTGTACCATTGGGTGGATTACCCCGGATTTGATCGTGAGATGGAAATACTTGAAGCGCGCGCACCTGAGGCTGCAGAAACCCTGAGCCGCGAGGTCGTGGCCTTTGTCCAGCGGTTGCGCACAGAAGATCTGTTTAAAAAGCCCGGTGTGGCCGAGACCATCGATTGGGCCAAATGCCTTTTAGCGCTGGATGTCATTACGCTTAGCCCAGAGGTAATTGCAGATACACTTGGCGCGATTTTAAAGTACCAGGACGACATCCAGAAATTGCATGGCTCCGAGGCTAAACGCATATTGGACGAGGCGAAGGCAACATTGGAGCCCGCATGATCCAACTTCATCTTGCTAGAAACACTCCGGGGGTCCGGGGGAGCCCCCCGGAATAGAAGCACGTGCCAGAATACGCCCCATTAGAGCTGCCTGATGACCCGAAACTTGCGGGCAATATAATGCATTTTGCTCGTTCACTACGTCGGGCTGGCATTTCCATTGGACCGGGCAGGGTTTTAGATGCAATTCGCGCTGTGTCGGCGGCAGGGTTTACAGAGCGGCGCGATTTTTATTGGACGCTGCATGCGTGTTTCGTGTCGCGGCCGGAACAGCGGGTTGTGTTTGCACAGGTGTTTCGCCTGTACTGGCGCGACCCACGCTACCTTGAACATATGATGGCAGCGATGGTGCCCGCTGTGCGCGGCGTGCAGGAGGATCGTGGCGCGCAGGCTGCCGAAAAACGAGCGGCAGAAGCGTTGCTTGATGGTGCAGAAGCGCCTGAAGCCAACCCCAAAAAAGAAGACGAAGACAGCGGC
>JABITU010000147.1 GCA_018668195.1 Tateyamaria sp.
CATGACCAAAGCAATTGATCCTGTATTTTCCTATCTTTTCTAAGCGTTCACCGACCTTGGCAATAAAATCGGCTAACGCACCAAGGGGCAAGGAAATATCATGAGAGCTAATCGATCCAATCAATCGGTTAGCCTCGGGAATGGACTCGCGGATGGCCCAGAAATCTGCGCTTTGGCTTGCGTTCTGCGCAATGATACCATCCTTTACTAATTCCGTTTCCAAGGCACTTGAAAAGAGTGTTTCAAACGCCGGGGCAGGCTCTAGCCCATGCGGTAGCCCCAGTTCAATTAAAACGAACCATTCCGGTGTTTCATCCCAAGGATTGCGCACCTGTGGAAGTTTTTCTTGAAGAAATTCTATGCCTTGTCGGTGAATCAATTCAAAGGCGGATACGGCTTCTCCGACCTGATCCCGCACCATTGAAAGCAATCGCAGCGCTGCTGCCGGGTCAGTTACCTGAAACAATGCCGTGCCATTTGAAACGGGCCGCGCAAACAGTTTAAGCGAAGCAGCCGTGATAACACCAAGGCTGCCTTCGGCACCAATCAATAAATGGCGCAGATCATAGCCGGTGTTGTCTTTTCGCAAACGGCTGATCCCATTGTATATTTCGCCGTTGGGCAAAACAGCTTCGACACCCAGAACAAGGTCACGTGTATTGCCATATCGCAGAACACCAGTGCCGCCCGCGTTCGTTGCCAACAGGCCGCCAATCCGTGCTGACCCTTCCGACGCCAACGACAGAGGAAATAACCGATCCACGCCCTCTGCCGCAGACTGCACATCGGCGAGGATCACACCAGCTTCGGCGATAAGCACGTTCTCTTCGGGAAAAACCTGTCGGATCCCATTCATTTTTTCCAACGAAATAATCAATGGGATAGGGCCATCTGGCGCCACCTGCCCGCCTACTAAACCGGTGCCGCCGCCATATGGAATGACGCCGACGCTCGCGGCCCCTGCCGCCTTGATCAGCATGGCGACCTCTTGCGTGGAGCGAGGCGTCGCCACCAGTCCGGCCCGGCCCACATAACGGCCGCGAGGTTCTTCCAGATGCCGTGCCTCAGCTGCCGCAAACCGGTCATCAGGAAGGCTAGCGCGTAATTGCGCCTCAATCTCTGATGTCAATGAATTCAGCATGATAATCCCGCTCGCCGCGTGTGTCACCTTCATGTGCCAGAAATTCCAACCGGCGGCAACGCTGGCTGTTCATTCTAAGCGCGTGGGCGGCTACGTCGGTCATCTCAACCAGATTGCAAAACCTTGCAGCAAGCAGCGTGACGACCAATTTAACGATAGGTAACACCCGACCGGCGTTTAGTTCAGAATATCGATCGGGGCGCAGTTGCCCTGAATGACAGAAAAAACACATAGATGTCCTCGCCCCCTGCGGGCTGACCATTCCGACAATATATACGTCAACGCGTTGCGCACCGAAGACTCCCGATGATACCATCGCTGTCCGATACGTTCATCGCATCAAACATACGAAAAGAAAAAAGAGAAATAAAACCCGATCTCACATCGCACAGGCAGAACGACAAAATCGTTCAAAACCATTTTGGAACGCCCTATCCGGCGTCGGTCTTACCTCTGCGATCCATGCGCAGCGCAGCATACAGAACATGGGTTCGCCAACGCCCCGAAATTTGCAAATAACTCTGCGCGACGCCCTCGTATTTGAACCCGCAGCTTTCCAACAATCCTCGCGAAGCGGCATTTTCCGGCAGGCAGGCGGCCTCGATCCGGCTAAGGTCAACACGCGTAAAGGCATAATGCACAACAGCCTGTATTGCCTCCTGCATATAGCCCTGTCTGGCAAAGCTTGCCCCCGTCCAATACCCAAGCGTCCCCGCCTGCGCGGGGCCACGCCGGATGTTGTCAAGCGTGATCGCTCCGATCAACGCGTCGTCATCACGGCGGAACATGAACAACGGCAGTGCAGTACCCGAATTCACTGAACGCTGCGCCCAGTACACACGATTGGTAAACGCCTTGCGAGTCAAATGATCGGCCGCCCAGCTAGGCTCCCATGGGGTCAAATGATCGGCGCTGGCAAGCCGCAAAGCGGCCCATGGCCGGAAATCGGAATGCGTCGGCGAACGCAGCGTCATCCGCTGTGTCTCGATTTGCAGTTTCCGTTTGGCCAGCAACATCAGGCAGCGCGTTGCTCCTGAAGACGGGCCATTCCGGGGGCCTCATCCACCGGGCCGTAAAGCGCCAAAGCCATGGGCGCGGTGGTCGCCATATGTTCGGCCAAGCGGCGAACATCTGCGCAGGTGACATCATCGATCCGCGCCACCGTCTCTTCAAGGGATGGCACGCGGTCCCATATTTGAACAAGTCGTGCCAAGCGCTCAGCCCGGTTGGATGGGCTTTCCAATCCCATCAACAGCCCTGCTTTCATCTGAGCCCGCGCTCGGGCGACTTCGGCCGCGCTCAGGTCTGTCGCGGCGCGTTTCATTTCGTCTATGGTAATGCCCGCGAGATCAGCCAATTGGCCGGCAGACGTACCCGCATAAATTGTGGTCATTCCAGTATCTGCATAGGCGCCAGCCTGGGCAAATATCGTATAGCAAAGCCCACGTTTCTCGCGGACTTCTTGGAACAGGCGGCTCGACATTCCGCCGCCCAACGCACTCGCATAAATCTGAGCGGTGTATATGTCGTCATGCCGGTAGCCCGGCGATTCAAAACCAAGCGCGAAATGGGCCTGTTCAAGTGTTTTGACCTGCCGCACCTCGCCGCCTGAAAATTGTGCGGCATCGGCCAGCAGCACTGGGCGTGGGGTCAAGTCACCAAACAGGTCTTCAGCCAGTTTGACAATGGCATCGTGATCAATCGCACCGGCCGCAGAGAGGATCATTTGTTCTGGCCCATAATGCTGGCCAATAAAGCGAGACAGGTCATCGCGGCCAAAGGCCGACACCCGTTCGGAAGGCCCCAGAATCGTGCGGCCTAGAGGTTGCTGCGGATAAGCCTGTTCCTGCAACCAATCAAAGATGACGTCGTCCGGCGTATCCAGTGCCTGCCCAATTTCCTGCAAGATCACGCCGCGCTCAACTTCAATCTCACTCTGGTCGAGCACTGGATTAAGCAGGATATCTGAAATTACATCCATCGCCAGCGGTACATCATTTTCCAAAACGCGCGCGTAATAAGCAGTCACTTCGCGGCTGGTATAGGCGTTAATATAACCACCAACATCTTCGATCGTCTCAGCGATTTGCAACGCGCTGCGCCGCTTGGTGCCTTTGAAAGCCATATGCTCAAGAAAGTGCGCGATGCCATTCTGGTCGGCCGCCTCGTGGCGCGCGCCTGCGCCAACCCATACCCCGACCGACGCCGAGGCCAGCCCCGGCATATGTTCTGTCACGATGCGAAAGCCGTTTTTCAGGCGATAGGTTTGCGTAGTCACTGGCTTCGGTTTTCCTTGATGTGTGTCATAAGAGTGGCAAGATCGTTGGGCACACGGGTCACCCGTTCTGTGCGTTCATACAGGCCCGACATGCGCGGGGGAAGAGGCGGGTGAATTCCGGTAGCGGCTTCGACGGCAGCCGGAAACTTTGCCGGGTGTGCGGTGGCCAATGTAATCATAGGCGTGCCTGCCACGCGCTGCTCTTCGGCAACTTTGACACCAACGGCAGAATGCGGGCAAAGAAGTTCAGAGCTGGCATCAAGGCTCGTAGTGATTTGGGAACTGGTTTCTTCCTCAGACACACAACCAGAATCATAGACCTCCTTCAAGGCCTCCATTGCGCCCTGGCTTACCTCGAACCCGCCGCCTTTCAATTCGTCCATCAACTGCGCGACCGCAGCGCCATCGCGGCCATAAGCGTCAAACAAAGCGCGCTCAAAATTAGAGCTTACCTGAATGTCCATGGACGGGCTGATCGACGGGATGGTTTTCCCCTTGTGATAACCCTGCCCCGACAAGCATCGGTGAAGGATGTCATTTTGATTTGTCGCCACGACCAGCTTGTCGATGGGCAAACCCATACGCTTAGCGATATAGCCTGCAAAGATGTCTCCAAAATTGCCGGTTGGTACCGTAAAGCTGACTTTGCGGTGCGGTGCACCAAGCGCCACAGCCGACGAGAAATAATAGACGACCTGTGCCAGCACACGCGCCCAGTTGATCGAGTTCACTCCGGCAAGGCGCACCCCGTCGCGGAACTCAAAGTCGTTGAACATATCCTTGAGTCGCGCCTGGCAGTCGTCAAAATCACCATCAACAGCCAACGCATGCACGTTACTTTCACTCGGCGTTGTCATCTGCCGGCGTTGGACTTCGCTGACGCGACCGTGAGGATACAAGATAAAGACATCAACATTTTCAAGGCCGCGAAAGGCTTCGATCGCAGCTGAACCGGTATCGCCCGACGTGGCCCCCACGATGGTGATGCGATCCCCCCGGCGGGTCAGTGCTGTTTGGAACAGCTGCCCGATCAACTGCATGGCGAAATCCTTGAACGCCAGCGTCGGACCGTGAAATAGCTCAAGCAGGAAATGCCCCTGATCCAGCTGCACCAACGGTGCGCGGGCCGCATGGCCAAATCCGGCATAGGCGCGCGCGATACAGGTCCGGAACTCTTCATCGGTGAAACTATCGCCAACAAAGGGGCGCATCACCGTGTAAGCGATCTGTTCATAGGGCTGACCCTCCATCCTGGCGATGGTGTCCGCATCAAGTGTTGAGATGGTTTGGGGCACATAAAGCCCCCCGTCGCGGGCAAGGCCCGACAACATTGCCTCTTCAAAGCTTAGGATTGGCGCGGTGCCACGGGTCGAAATATAGCGCATAAGTTAGTCTTTTCGTGTGGTGCTGCGGCGCGAAGGCCGGATAAAATAGATGGTCATTACAAGCCAGACAGTGGCCAGCGAGAACCATGTAATTGCATATTGCAGGTGATCGTTAGGAATGCCAGCCGTGTCTACCGGCCAAGGCGTCACGCCAAGATCGGTTTCCGACGCATCACGCAGAACGATCAGAACCGGTTGGGCATCAAGCGCCACCGCCATCGCAGGCACGTCGCGGGCAAACCACAAATTGGCATCAAGATCAGGCGCGGGCGTAAAGCCGTCTGCCTCGATTGGGTTGTCCAGATTGCCGATAATGGTGATCCGATTCGGCGCAACCTCTCGCACGTTTGTCCCATCGCGCTGCCAACCCGTGTCGACCAGAACAGTGCCATAGCCTTCGGTCACAAAAGGCCGGATAATACGGTGGACCGGCCCGGTGGATTTACGCGACGCCAACATGCGGATATGGCCTGTGCTAAATTGCCCGGCAACAGTCACCGGCGCATAACGCCGGAACTCTGGCTTAAGAGCCCTTTGCAGCGTAACCGGGGCTGCAGTGATTTGTGCGCCAATACGCGCCAAAAGGTCTTGCTTCCATATCAGTCGCTGTACTTGCCAACTGCCCAGCAACAAAAGGATGCCCACACCAATCACACCGATGACGAGCCCAAACCAAAGCCGCATTTCGCCTCTCATACCATTGTAAAACTGAAAAAGCGCGCAGAACACCGCGCGCTTTGATATTTGGGATTCACGTGGCTTTTAGTGCCCGCCAGGCATTTGCGCCACGCCCCAAATGTAGACAGCAAAGAAGAGGAACAACCAAACCACATCTACGAAGTGCCAGTACCAGGCAGCAGCCTCAAAGCCGATGTGCTGTTCTTCGGTAAAGTGACCTTTCATCGTGCGCAGTAGGCACACGAAAAGGAAGATCGTACCAATGATCACGTGCATACCGTGGAAGCCGGTCGCCATGAAGAACGCCGAATAGAAAGTATCGCCGCCAAACTCCCACCCCTTGTACAGCAGGTATGAGTATTCATAAGCCTGAAGGATGGTGAAAAAGACCCCCAGCACAACCGAAATTGCCAATCCATTTATGACGTCCTTGCGGGCGCCACCATGCACCAGCGCGTGGTGGGCCCAAGTGACGGCACATCCCGAAAGCAACAGGATCAGCGTATTGATTAATGGCAGGTGGAACGCATCCACATGATAAATCTCGGGGCGCACATATGCCGTCCCTACATATTCGCTCATCGGGTAAATGCCGTCTTTGAAGAAAGCCCAGAACCAAGCAGCAAAAAACATCACTTCGGACATGATGAAGAGGATAAAGCCATAGCGCAGACCAATACGAACGACTGGCGTGTGATCGCCAATGTGGCTTTCGGATACGACGTCGGTCCACCAGCCGAACATGACATAAAGCACGCCAACAAATCCCATCAGGAATAGGTATGGCCCGCTCAGTTCAACGCTTTTGAATAGGATGGTCATGCCACCCGACATCCAGGCCACCGCGCCAAAGAGCATCGCAAAGGCAGCCAACGCTCCCAGCAACGGCCAGGTCGATGGCGCCAGAATATGATAATCGTGATTTTTCGCTTGGGCCATGGTCCGTCCCTTAGTTCAGGTTTGTTTCTTGTGCCTGCTCGATAACGGCAACGCCTTCGGGCAGATCAATTTTGTAAAAGGTATAACTCAACGTAATCGTATGCACGTATTTTGCATCCCGATCCGCGACAATTTCGGGGTCGACGTAGAAAGTCACTGGCATTTGCACCCGCTCACCGGGGGCCAAAACCTGCTCTTGGAAGCAGAAGCAGTCAATCTTGGTGAAAAAGCCGCCCGCGGCATAGGGAGCGACATTGTAGCTCGCGGACCCTGCAACGGGCTTGTCTGTCGGATTGTACGCTTCGTAGAATGCCAGACCGGTTTCGCCAATCCGTAATTCCATTTCACGGGCCATGGGCGTGAATTGCCAAGGCATGTTGCGTTCCAGCGATGCATCAAAGCGCACCTTGATAGTCTGATCCAGTATTTCGCCGGACGCCACTTCGCTGACACCCGTGGTGCCGCCAAAGCCTGTGACCCGGCAAAACCAGTCATAAAATGGAACTGACGCCCAAGCCAAGCCACCCATAAAGACAACAAGTCCCACGGTTTGCAAAACAGTTTTCTTGGCGCCCGTTACTGCCATTATTCCGCATCCTCGACGCGTGGCAATTCGAAATCGCCGCTTGTGATCTTGACGAACGTCAGCGCCAGCACCAACACAACGAAACCAGCCAACATCAGTCCGACGCCGACGTTGCGGCCCTTACGCCGCTGATGAATCTCGTGCTCGGCCTTAATGCTCATGCCCAGACGCCCCATGTTACAGGGAGCAGTGCCTCAGCCAAAATCGCACCAAAATGCAGAAACAGATACCATAGCGACAGTTTGAAAAACTTTTTTTCCACTGCATAGCCGTCAGCATCGGACTGCGCTTCGTCCCTACGCCAAATGTCGAATGCTCCTTTTAAGAACAGTGCATTCAGAACCAATGCAATAGCCAAATAAACCGGACCGCCGATGGCAGTAAACCCAGTGCCCACTGCAAGTATCACGAGTGGCACTGTGTAAATGAGGATATGCTTTCGCGTTGACGTGCGCCCATGCGTGACAGTCAGCATCGGCACACCCGCATCATGGTAGTCTGCCTTCATAAAAAGGGCCAGCGCCCAGAAATGCGGCGGTGTCCACATGAAAATCAGCGCAAACATCAGCCATGCTTCGATGGACATCGATCCAGTGGCAATAACCCAGCCTATTACCGGCGGAAACGCACCTGCAGCGCCCCCAATCACGATATTCTGCGGGGTGGACCGTTTCAGCCAAGCTGAATAAATCACAATGTAGAAAAAGATCGTGAACGCCAGCAAGAAGGCCGCTAAAAAGTTAGCGCTGAGCGCCAACATCATAACCGACATTCCAGACAACGCAAAACCAAGCATCTTGGCCTCGTCCGGAGTGACCTTGCCCGCCGGGATGGGTCGCTTTGCAGTGCGGTGCATGACTTGGTCAATGTCTGCGTCCCACCACATGTTCAGCGCGCCAGATGCACCTGCTCCAATGGCGACAAACAATATCGAAGCGATGGCAATTACAGGATGCACTGCAACCGGGGCCGCTAAAAGGCCCACCAGCGCAGTGAAAACCACTAATTGCATGACACGCGGCTTCATCAAGGCAAAATAATCGCCCAAGGTTGCTTCGGTCGTCTGCTGCGCATTTTGATAGCTAACGTCGGTCATTTGACCCCTGATGGCTGAAAATTCCAAACCAAGGGCGGGAACAAACCCGCCCTTTATATTAGTTCGACGCTACGTCAAAAGATTGCAGAGTTCCTGCAAACTCTGCGCGTGCCGTGTTGAGCCATGCCTCATAAGCTTCTTGGCTTACGACTTTGACTGTAATTGGCATGTAAGCATGCGCAATTCCACACAGTTCCGAGCACTGGCCAAAATAGATGCCTTCTTTCTCGGCCTTGAACCAAAGCTCTGCCAGACGGCCCGGCACCGCATCCTGTTTTACGCCAAACGCTGGCACGGTCCACGCATGGATAACATCAGCGCCAGTCACTTGAACGACCACGGTTTTATTTACCGGAATCACGACTGCGTTGTCGGTTGCCAACAAAAAATCCTCGCGGGCATAACCAGCTTCGATCAAGGCTTCTTCGGTCTCCGGTGTCAGAGCATTATTACCACCAGTCGCCGGAGCGCCAATCATGTAAGCGTCAAAAGCAAAACCCTCATCAACATACTCGTAGCCCCAGAACCATTGGTATCCAGTTGCTTTGATTGTTACGTCCGCTTCGGGGATTTCTTGTTGATGGAACAAAGTGGGCAATGAAAATGCCCCGATAAACACCAAAATTACGATTGGTATGATCGTCCATGCGACTTCGATCGGCGTGTTGTGGGTAAAGCTGGCCGGAACAGGGTTCCTCTTTTGGTTATATCGGATGACAACCCATACCATTAGGGCGGTCACGAATAGCGTGATCAGTGTCATGATGACCAGCATCATGCCGTCCAACCACTGAAGACGGCGCGCCACTTCTGTCGCCGCGGGTTGAAAGCCCATCGCGCCATCGACTGGCTTACCGATCACCTCCAACGTGTCCTGCGCCCATGCTGGGCTTGTTACAAAAGCGCTGATAGCGCCCGAAATCGAGAATAGCTTTTTCATCTGGTCGTCCTGATCATGCTGGACCGTTTCTGGTTCGGAGAAGGCCAAATACGCGCACCGCAGACCCCACCCGTTGTATTGTTGCGGAGTACAATCATATCTTGGAAACAAGATAAAGGCTTTTGGCCGCGTCAAACGGACGCTTTTGGTCACCCAGTTGCGCCCAATGCCTCAACACAAAATAGGAAATTAACATGTCTGATGCTCGCTTTGCCCCACTCGAGAATACAGTGGATCGTGACGAATCTCTTGGCATCCTACGTGATGCAACTGTCGGGGCAGATGATGGCGAGCTTTTTCTGGAACGCCGCCGCTCTGAAGTACTGGTTTATGACGATGCCCGCCTAAAGACTGCCAGCTATGACGCATCCGAAGGGTTTGGTCTGCGCGCGGTGCGCGGTGAAGTGACCGGATACGCCCACTCGACTGAGTTGAGCGTTGCCGCATTGCGCCGCGCCTGTGAAACTGCGCGCCGTGCAGTCGGGGATGGGGGCGGAACATTGGCAGATGCGCCACAAGCGACCAACACACGCCTCTACACAGACGCTGATCCAATTTCCGGAGCCAGCTTTCCTGTCAAACTCGAGACGTTAAAAGATATCGACGACTACCTCCGCGCACTTGATCCGCGTGTGGTTCAGGTCTCGGCTTCGCTTGCGGCATCGCTCCAAGAAGTTGAGATTCTGCGCCCGGATGGGCTATCTATGAAGGACATACGGCCAATGAGCCGCCTGAACATCTCTGTAATTGTCGAGCAGAATGGTCGACGCGAAAGCGGATCGGCGGGCGGCGGCGGCCGCGTCGGTTTGGGTGGGCTGATTGACCGGGACAACTGGCAAGGCAAGGCCCGCGAGGCGCTCAGAGTGGCCGTGGTGAACTTGGATGCAGTCCCGGCCCCTGCGGGCGTCATGGATGTCGTTCTTGGCCCAGGGTGGCCCGGCATTTTGCTACACGAGGCGATCGGTCACGGGCTTGAAGGGGATTTCAACCGCAAGGGAACCTCTGCCTTCGCAGGGTTGATGGGAGAGCGTATTGCCGCCAAAGGGGTTACAGTGCTTGATGACGGTACGATCCCCGATCGCCGGGGGTCGATCACGATTGACGACGAAGGGACTGCTTCGGGGAAAAACGTGTTGATCCAAGACGGCGTCCTAGTGGGTTATATGCAAGACCGCCAGAACGCGAGGCTGATGGGTGTCAAAGCAACCGGCAATGGGCGTCGCCAAAGCTATGCCCACACCCCGATGCCCCGCATGACCAACACCTATATGCTGGGCGGTGATACCGAACCGGGCGATATCGTCGCCGACCTAAAAGACGGTATCTACGCCGTGGGCTTTGGTGGCGGGCAGGTCGATATCACGAACGGAAAATTTGTGTTTTCCTGTACCGAGGCGTATCGCGTGGTGAATGGCAAGGTCGGCGCACCCGTCAAAGGTGCAACGCTGATTGGCGATGGGGCGACCGCGCTTAAGCATATACGTGGCATAGGCAACGACATGGCCCTGGATCCGGGCATGGGCAATTGTGGCAAGGCCGGGCAATGGGTGCCGGTGGGCGTAGGCCAACCAACGCTAATGATCGGCGGGCTGACCGTAGGGGGATCAGCCTCTTGATGGGTCAGTCAGGGAACGGATGTGGAATTCCACCAATGGGAGAACTTGCCAGAGCCACCCACTTTTGTTCATCCGTTATTAACCTTGGCGATTCTATAAGAGTTTAAGCAATAGACGGAGAAGCGGATGACTGAAGCCAAGGACACCCATCCTTCTTCCACTCACCCCCCCACTCCCACC
>JABITU010000148.1 GCA_018668195.1 Tateyamaria sp.
AAAAGCGCATGGCGATGCATAAAGGACCAAGCAGATGCAAACCACCAGCACCCTAGAGAGCGTCCTGCGCGGCATCGCCATCACAGCGATCATCTTGTTCTTCATGTTCCCGATCCTGTGGATTTTTCTGATGTCGTTTCAAACTAATGAAACGATCCTGCGCGTCCCACCATCGCTGTTCTTTGAGCCAACATTGACCAACTATCGCTCCCTCATTTCGGGCAAGCTCGAAGGCAGCACTGCGACGCTTGAAATCAGGTTCATGTCGAACCTCTACAACTCACTCTTCCTCTCGGTCACGTCCGTCACCGTCGGCCTGATCTTGGGCGTGCCAGCGGCCTACGCCTTCGCGCGGCTTAAGTTCCGCGGCTCGGAAGACATCGCGTTTACGTTGCTGTCGTTCCGCTTTGCACCGCCGCTTCTGGTGCTCTTGCCGCTGACCATTTACTTTCAGCAAATTGGACTGGCAGACACATATGGCGGCTTGATCTGGGTCTATCAGTTGATCGTCCTGCCACTGATCCTGTGGATTGTGCGTGGCTATTTTGAGGATATCCCCGCCGATATCGAATACGCCTATCGCATTGCGGGCCATGGGTTCTGGGCCACGTTCCGTAAAATCGCGCTGCCCTTAGCGGGACCCGGTATCGCTGCCGCAGGATTGCTTGCTTTCATCTTTGCGTGGAACAACTTCATTTTCGCACTGGTCTTGGCCTCTGCTGATAAGCAGCCCGTGACCGTCGGCGCGCTGGCATTTATCACCGCCTCAGGTATCAACTACGGACAGATTGCCGCTGGGATAATGCTGTCGATTGCACCCACATTCGCACTCGCGCTTTATGCCCAACGCTACCTCGTCGAAGGTCTGTCGCTTGGCGCGGTGAAGGGATAAATCATGTCGCTCGAACTCACCAATCTTAGCAAAAGCTTCAAGCACGACACAGTTCTAGATGGCGTGTCCTTGCAAGTACCAGAGGGTAAGACGCTTGTCCTCTTCGGTCCGTCCGGCGCAGGTAAAACCGTATTGTTGCGTTTGATCGCAGGCGTCATTGAACCTGACAACGGCCAGATCAAAATTTCCGGCATTGATGTCGATGGTGCTGAGCCCGAAGACCGCAATATCGGCATGGCCTTCCAGAACTTTGCGCTCTTCCCGCATATGGACGCTCACGCCAACATAGCTGCTCCGCTTACCGCACAACGGAAGGACCAATCTGCGATCCAATCAGGTGTGCAGGCGCTGGCAAAGCTGCTCAAAATCGACCATGTCCTCGGACACAAACCCAAAGAACTCTCCAACGGTCAAAAACAACGTACTGCATTGGCACGTGCCCTTGCCGGTAAACCCAAGATCCTTCTTCTCGATGACCCTTTGCGCAATGTCGACGCCAAGCTGCGCTTCGAAATGCGTCTGGAACTACCGCGCCTGCTGTCCGACCAAAACGCCACCGTCATCTACGTGACGCAAGACTATAAAGAAGCCATGGCTTTCGGCGACGAGATCGCGGTGATCAATGATGGTATTGTCCAGCAGATCGGGACGCCAGAAGACATCTACCTTACACCTGCTAATGTCGAAATTGCACGGCTGTTCGGTGATCCCGTAATCAACTTCCTTGACGTGACACTGCAAAAGGATGCCACTGGCGTTTTCGTACTCATCTCCGACAAACGGATCGATCTGGACGCAAACTATAGCCACGCCATCGGCAATGAATGCACCCTTGGCATTCGCCCGGAATCCGTTTTGTTCGTTAACCAAGATCACGAAAACGCTGTACCGGTCACAGTCGAAGCGGAAACCCCGTTAAACGAGAAAACCGTCAACTTGTGCCTGACCGCGCGCGGTCGTGAAATCATGGCGTCGCGTCCCGCCGGCACGGATGGCCCGGAAAACGGCCCGGCTTTCGTGAACATTGAAGCCGCCAACGCGGTGATCTTTGACAAACAGACAGGCGTGCGGATCGAGTCGGAACAATCTACCGGAGAAGGAAATGTGACATGAGCGATGTGATGATGGACCTTGATGCCGTCGATAAATTCTACGGTTCCATCGACAAAGGCGTGCACGCCGTGCGCAACGTCTCCATGCAGGTCATGCGGGGTGAAATCATCGCGCTTCTAGGGTCCTCCGGTTGTGGTAAAACCTCCACCCTGCGCATGGTGGCAGGATTCGAAGCTGTCAGCCGCGGTAAGATCAGCATCGGCGGTCGCGAAATCCACATGTTGCCCCCCGTGCAGCGCAATGTGGCGATGGCGTTCGAAGGATACTCCTTGTACCCAACCGTCACCGTACGCGACAATATTTCCTTCGCGTTGAAAAGAAAAAACATTTCCGCTACCGACGTCGCCAACAAAGTTGAAGAGATTGCTGCGATGTTGGAAATCACCAACATGCTGGACAAATACCCGTCCTCCATTTCCGGTGGCCAACAACAACGCGCCTCCCTCGCGCGCGCTTTGATCCGTGACGCGGATCTGTACCTGCTGGACGAACCCATGGGTCAGCTGGAACCACAACTACGCACGCTGCTACGCGGACGGATCAAATCGTACATTAAGGAGCGTGGCCTGACCGCGATCCTCGTGACCCATGATCAGACCGAAGCCAACGCGCTGGCCGACCGGATTGCTGTTATGGAAGATGGTGAGCTGCAACAATTCGCCAGCCCCGACGAGATCAAGAAATCCCCCGCCAATCTGTTTACCGGAACCTTTGTAGGCGAGCCCCCGATGAACGTCTTTCCCGCCGCCGCCAGCATTTCAGAGACAACCGTGTCATTGCAACTTGCAGGCGACGTCGCGCTAACCTACCCGAGTGACGCATTCTCCCCCCAACTCCGCGCACGCCTGACCGAAATGCGCGACGTCATTCTGGGCGTGCGCCCCTATGCCGTGCAACGCCGCGACACCGGCTCCCCCGCAACTGTTGTCGCTAACCAATGGCTGGGCGATCAAAGCCACATTGCCGCAAATTTTGCTGGTGGTTCACTGGTGCTGGTCGAACACGACCGCACACAATTGACCGAAGACCAGCAAATCACCGTTCATCTGGAACCGTCTGACATTCATATATTCAACCCGCAAACCGGCATGGCAATCAGCCACGGGGCACGATTGGTCGGATGAGCAAGGATCTGATCATAGGCATTGATGCAGGCACTTCCGTCATCAAATCGATTGCATTTGACTTGGGTGGCCGGCAAATCGCATCCGCCGCTGTTCCTAATCGCTACGCGACCGGCGAAGGTGGTGCCGCGACGCAGCCACTGGATCAAACTTGGGATTACTGCACGCGGTCCCTGCGCCAACTGGGCGAGCGCGTTCCTGATATGGCGGGCCGCGTTGTTGCTGTTGCCGTGACTGGGCAAGGGGATGGCACATGGCTTGTTGATCAAGACGCTAAGCCTGTCGGTGATGCGTGGCTTTGGCTTGATGCCCGTGCAGGAGCGACCGCAGAAAGACTGCGCCAACACGCAGGCGACGCCGCACGGTTCGCGCGCACAGGAACTGGCCTCAACTCCTGTCAACAAGGCGCGCAGCTGGCACATTTGCTGGCACATTGCCCCGAACAATTGGACCAAGCTGCGACTGCGTTCCACTGCAAAGACTGGCTGTACCTGAACCTTACTGGTATCCGTGCGACCGATCCATCCGAGGGCTGTTTCACATTCGGTGACTACAAGACCCGCAGCTATTCAGACGAGGTGGTCGATTTCTACGGCCTTGGCAAACACGCCTCACTGATCCCGCCCATTTGTGACGGAACAAAGACGCAGCACCCGCTGACAGCCTCCGCCGCGCAGCAAACGGGTCTGCGTGAGGGAACACCAATCGTTCTGGGCTATGTCGACGTAATTTGCAGCACGTTGGGCGCGGGTGGGTATGACGCCACCACGGCCGTCGGATGCACAATCATTGGCACCACCGGCGTCCATATCCGCGCTGCACATGCCTCTGAGATCACGCTGAACACCGACCTGAAATCAGGCTACGTCATGCTGATGCCCATTGATGGGCACGCCGCGCAGTTGCAAACAAATATGGCCGGGACGCTGAACCTCGATTGGGTTCTCAGCTTGGCGTCAGATGCGGCCGACAGCATCGGCGTACCTGTAGAAAAAGATCATCTTCTGACATTGATCGACGGCTGGATCGCCGATACCCAACCGGCCGCGTTGCTGTATCACCCCTACATTTCCGATGCGGGGGAACGGGGGCCATTCATCGACCACACAGCTCGCTCCAGCTTCATCGGGTTGAATTCAAACCACGGCTTTGCTGATCTGGTACACGGCACGATTGAAGGCTTGGGTTTCGCGGCGCGCGATTGCTACACTGCCATGGGACAGGTCCCGCAGGAGGTGCGACTGACCGGTGGGGCCGCGCGATCCCAGAGGTTGCGCGATATCGTGTCGGCCACGCTGGGAACGCCCGTGCGCCAGTCCACCCGAGAGGAGGCTGGCGCTGCAGGTGCTGCCATGATCGCTGCCGTATCGGTCGGCATCTTTGACACCATGCAAAGCTGCCTCGATAAATGGGTGGTCCCCCTTCTGGGCGCACACGAAACCCCCGATCCGCAACTGGTCGGTATCTACGCCAACCATTTCCGCAAATATGTTTCTGCACGCGAGGCGCTGCAGCCTATTTGGCACCAACTCGCAGATCGAAAGGGCACCTGAGCATGGCACATGAAATTGCAATCATTGGCGATTATTTCATTCTCCCCGAGGTATTTGAGACAGAGGTGCGCAAAGCCTGCGAGGGTCACGATTTGAACTGCCGTTTGCGTCAGGAAGATTGGCCTAATAGCCCCGTTGTCCATGGCTACGAGGGGGGCGAGGATGTACCGATCAAAGAGTTCATCGGCGATTTTGATGAGGTTGCTGAGTTTATCGGGGACGCCGAGATCCTTGTGATGCACCAATCACCCGTGACAGATGGCATGCTTGAGAAATTGCCGAACCTCAAATTTATCGCTTGCTCGCGCGGAGGCCCCGTCAATGTCGACATCAACGCCGCCAACAAGCGTGGCGTTCAGCTCGTTCGCGCACCGGGCCGCAATGCGTCAGCCGTCGCAGAATTCACCATCGGCGCCATTCTGGCTGAGACACGCAAAATTCGCGTCGGTCATGAAAGCCTACGCCAAGGAGAGTGGCGTGGTGATCTTTACCGTGCCGACACAACTGGACGCGAACTGAACGAGATGACTGTCGGTGTTATCGGGTACGGCAAGATCGGGACCCGTTTGGTCAAGATTTTGCAAGCCTTCGGATGCCGCATTCTGGTAAGTGACCCATACGTACAACTTGATCCTGCAGATGTGACGGCAGGCGTTGAGCAGGTTTCGTTAGATACTCTTCTGGCCGAGAGTGACGTCGTCACGTTGCATCCGCGGGTAACCGAAGAAACTATTCAAATGATAAACAAAGATGCGCTTGCGCAGATGAAAAACGACGCGCTACTCATTAACACGGCACGCGGGCCACTGTGTGATTACGAAGACCTCTATGATGCGCTCAAAAGCGGGATCATCGGGTCTGCAATGCTGGAGACTTTCTCGGTCGAGCCGACGCCACCTGACTGGCCTTTACTTCAACTCGATAACGTAACCCTCACGCCCCATATCGCCGGGGCCTCCGTACGTACCGCTCGATATGCCGCTCAAGTTCTGGCCGAAGATGTGAAGAATTACATCTCTGGGGCTCCTCTCAAAAACCGTTATGGAGATTAATAAATGAATGAAACAGAAATCCGCGCTGAAGTCGTTGCCGCCTATCAGGAGCTTAGCCACGAAGGGATGAACAAGGGCGCATCTGGCAATGTCTCGGCACGTTTCGGCGATCACATGTTGATTACCCCATCCGGCATCCCAAGTGCGCAAATGTTACCCGATCAAGTCGCCAAGATTGCCCTCGATGATGAAGCCGGCGCTTGGGAAGGTCCGTGCAAACCCTCTACCGAATGGCGCTTTCATCGTCGCATTCTGATATCTCGGGAAGATGCCGGTGCGGTGGTCCACGCTCACGCCCCATTTGCCACAATCTTATCAATTCTGCGCAAACCGATCCCAGCCGTGCATTATATGATGG
>JABITU010000149.1 GCA_018668195.1 Tateyamaria sp.
GACGTCTCGGTACTTGATGAAAAACCACCCGGTCGCAAGCCGATTAAAACCGCTTTGGTCAGCATTGGCCGCATGGATGAGGTAATCGAGCGGCTGCGCGCGGTCATGGCAGAGGGTCGACAATGCTATTGGGTGTGTCCCTTGGTCGAAGAGAGCGAGGCCGTCGATCTGACCGCAGCCGAGGAACGTTTCAAGCGATTGCGCACAGCTTTGGGCGAGGGGGGCGTTGGGTTAGTCCATGGTCAGATGCCTGCAGCTGAAAAAGACGCGGCCATGGCGCGCTTCCAAAGGGGGGAAACCGGGGTATTGGTGGCCACCACTGTGATCGAAGTGGGCGTGAATGTGCCCAATGCAACGGTCATGGTCATCGAGCGCGCCGAAAACTTTGGTCTTGCGCAATTGCATCAGTTAAGGGGGCGCGTGGGTCGCGGCACAGAGGCGTCGACCTGTTTGCTGATGTATCAAAACCCACTATCAGAGGCTGGTCAGAGGCGGCTAGAAGTTCTGCGGGAAACCGAAGACGGCTTTCGCATTTCCCAAACTGACCTAGAAATGCGTGGCTATGGTGATCTTATTGGAACCGCGCAGTCTGGGGTGCCTCGTTTTGCGATTGCCGACATAGAACAACAAGGCGCGCTTATGGCTGTCGCTCAGTCGGATGCCCGTAAATTGCTGGCTGACGATCCGGGCTTGGCCAGCCCGCGCGGTGCTGCAGCGCGTGTTCTGTTGTGGTTAATGCGCCAGGATGAAGCGATCCGTTTGATTTCCGTAGGTTAGTATATTTGTTCTATTAGGTTCACAAATGTTCTTAAAAAGTTCTTTACCGACCGTTAATAATATGAGAACAAAGGGGCAACTCAAAGACGGAGACGACCAAATGACCATTTTGCGCCACATCAAGGAAATTGCATATCGCGCCGAAGCAACCTTGTTTCAGGATGCAATGGGAGCGGCCGCCTTGGTGGTGATGCTAGTGATTGGCTTGCACCTTCCGTCTTTGATCTGAGTTCTGCCTGCGATCTTGCTGTGATCCCTTTTGCGCCCGTCCCATATTGGCGCCTCTGTATTGGGCATTGCCTGCCCTGTTTGCCTCAGGGTTTACTGGATCCGTCCCAAGCAAGATACGCGTTTCCTTGCGCCGCCATCCGTCGGGATGTGCGGCGCTTTTTTTGTATGAAGTGCATCAAGATTGGCGAATTATTCTGATCAATCCCGAGCCTGAACAACCAGATGAAACTCTGCGTTTATGACATATTTTTAAGCTTAAAACTGACAATACTCGGCAGAGGTGTTGCTTATCTTTGCTCGATACATCCATCCTTCGCATCCAAGGCAAAGTTGGCCTGCATGGCTTGCTCCATGGCCTCGTCCGTGGCCTCAATCGTCAGCAGGATCGATGCGTGCCGGTTTTTATATTCGCGGGCGGGTTCCAGCACTTCGAAACCGTCAAAGGGGGCACCGGGTACGGGCCCACCGTTTTTCAACATCGCACGCAATGAATCACGGGCTGCGCGTACTTCTTTGTGACTGCGCCCAATTATAGCGCTTCCGGTGACCGCGGCTGCGGCCTGACCCAATGCGCAGGCTTTGACGTCCTGACCGAACTGGGCGATTCGCCCATCCTTGACCTGCACTTCCACTGTCACGGTTGATCCGCACAGGGGTGAGCGCTTTTTGACGGTGGCATCGGCAGCTTCTAAGCGGGCAGTGTGCGGAATATCCGCCGCCAGCCCTAGAATGCGGTTGGAGTAAAGTTTTATCAGGTCTGTATCGGTGGGCATGGCCCCTCCGGTCTGGTGTCTATGTACATTGATCTCTACATAGTGGTGCCCAAGCAAGAAGCAAAGGTTTTGCCATGGTAGATAAGGTCACGTTTAATCCGGCCACGCTGCAGTTTGACGATCGCGGGCTTATCCCTGCCATTGCGCAAGACGCGGACAGTGGTGAAGTGCTCATGATGGCGTGGATGAATGCTGCGGCTGTTGCGCAAACGCTTGAGACTGCGCGCGTGACCTATTGGAGCAGATCGCGACAATCGTTTTGGATAAAGGGTGAGACATCGGGCCATGTGCAAGAACTGGTCAGCATGGCCATAGATTGCGACCGTGACTGTTTACTGGTGCAAGTTAAACAGACCGGCCCGGCCTGTCATACTGGGCGTCGCAGTTGTTTTTATACTGATGTTACAGGTGGTTCTGAAGTTGAACTCATGTCGCCAATTGCTTAAGGATGTTTGGCTAAAGTCCGACCATCTGGCGTATGTCGATCGCTGAATACCCTTCTGCCCGATATGTTGCGATCGCCCGCGCGTCGTCGCGTTTGGCAAGGCGTTTGCCCGCCGAATCGCGGATCAGCCGGTGGTGATGATAGATAGGTGTTTGCCGGTTCATAAGCTTTTGCAAAATAACGTGAATGCTGGTTGCTTCGGCAAGATCGGCACCGCGCACAACCTCGCTGATACCTTGGGCTGCGTCATCCACAACGACCGACAGGTGGTATGACGTGCCCATATCGCGACGCGCGAGCACGATGTCGCCAATGTTGCGCAGGGGATTAGAGTGGACCGCGTTCTTGTGACCTGCTGCCACGCCGGTTTCATCATACTTCAACGGTTCTGTAATGATCGCCAGCGCGCGCTCCATGTCCAGCCGCAATGTGTCGGCTTTTGGGCGAGGACCGGTGCGCGGGTGGCGTATGCGACAGGTGCCGGGATACACCGCACCGTCTGGGCTATGCATCGGTGCGCCCTCTTGGGGGGCACTGACGGCTAAGGCGATATCACGGCGCGTGCAGTCACAACGGTAGAGCAACCCATCATCCCATAATTGATCAAGGGCCTGAGCATATGTTTCCGTTTTGTCTGACTGGCGCAAAACGGGTTGAGGCCATGTCAGGCCCAACCAGCCGAGGTCATCATATATTTGCGCCTCCCAAGGTTGTCGTGCACGGCTTTGGTCGATGTCCTCGATTCGCAACAGGAACGTGCCACCGCGAGCCTGCGCCCGATCAAAGGCAAGCAGTGCCGAATAGGCGTGCCCTAGGTGTAATGGCCCCGTTGGAGATGGTGCGAAGCGGGTAATATAAGTCACAGTTTTTCAAGGATATAGACGGTTGAGTTCATGTTTAACGCGGGCAAATGTGGCCCATAGTCCTTGAACACCAGACGGGCAGCGCCACAATCCGTCCACTCGGCCACGCCCGCTTCGTTGACTGGATCCTCAAGCGCGTGATCATTGAATGAAAAAACCAGTTTGCCGCCAGTGTTCAAGTTCCGCATCAACACGTGCAAGACAGAAATCGGGGCAGCACCGGCGCCAATGACACCAATTGCGGCCATGTTGGTATAGGTCCCTTTGGCAAATGGCAGATCCGCATCCGCTTCTATCTGTTCGAGATTGCGATAGAGGCGCTTGGCCGCGGCTCCCTCCAACATCTCAGCCGACAGATCCAGCCCATCGATCACATCAAAGCCTGCTAATTTCAAAGCAAGACCTGACAGCCCGGTTCCGCATCCGAAATCAAGGATCGGCGCCCGCATGTTTCTGGTCACGGATTTCAATGCTTTGGCACATCGTCCCGGCGTGACGTAGCCGTTTGCGGCCACTTCGGCGTCGTAACTGGCGGCCCAGTTGTCATATAGACCACGGGTGGAGGCCGCATCGCGTGCCTCATAGGCTTTGTCTAGAAAATTTGTCATAAGAGCAGCGTAGCCTTGCAACACCTAGGTCGTCCAGAGGGCTGCATCTGCGGGGCTGAGGGGCCAGCCCCTCAGACACCCCGGAGTTTATCTGGCAAGATGAAGAAGAATTAAGCGGCTTGGGACTGTGGAGCGAGCCAATCTTGCCAGTCGGACTTGGCTCTATCTGTATAGGCTTTGTAGCGGTCCTTGCGCCCGCGGCGACCACCTTTGAGCCCTTCAACGGGGGGGAATAGTCCGAAATTTACGTTCATCGGCTGGAAGGTCTTGGCGTCAGCGCCACCGGTAATATGGGTGATCAGCGCGCCCATTGCCGTGGTTGCAGGGGGATCATCGAGGCTGCCACCCAGAATTTCGGTTGCGGCCAGTCGGCCTGCCAGCAGTCCCATGGCGGCGGATTCGACGTACCCTTCGACCCCGGTGATTTGACCTGCAAATCGAATATGGGGCTGCGACCGCAGGCGCATATCAGCCGTTAGCAACGAGGGAGCGTTCAAAAACGTATTGCGGTGGATGCCGCCCAAACGCGCAAAGCTAGCCCCTTCAAGCCCGGGAATGCGTTTGAAGACGTCTGATTGCGCACCATGTTTCATTTTAGTCTGAAAGCCGACCATATTATATAGAGTGCCAAGCTTATTGTCGCGACGCAGCTGCACCACAGCGTATGGTTTGATGTCGGGCGAATGCGGATTGGTCAACCCAACCGGTTTCATGGGCCCAAAGCGCAGTGTTTCGCGGCCGCGTTCTGCCATCACCTCGATGGGCAGGCAGCCATCGAAATAGCCCGCTGTTTCGCCTTCGTGGAACTCGGTCTTGTCGGCGGCCAGCAGGGCGTCGATAAAGACCTCGTACTGATCTTTGGTCATTGGGCAATTGAGGTAAGCCGTCCGCTCTTCTTCTGTTTCGCCTTTGTCGTAGCGCGATTGCATCCAGGCACGCGACATGTCGATGCTGTCAAAATACGCGATCGGCGCGATAGCGTCGAAAAAAGCCAGAGCTTCGGCACCGGTCTCTGTGGCGATGGCCTTGCCAAGCGCAGTAGAGGTGAGCGGGCCAGTCGCAATGATCCATTTTCCATCCTGAGGCAGGGTGGTAATTTCACCATATTCGATTGCAATGTTGGGGTGTGCCGTAAGGGCATTTGTGACAGACTGTGCAAAGGGATCACGATCCACGGCCAGAGCGCCACCGGCTGGCAAACGATGTTTGTCGGCGGTGGCCATGATCAATCCGTTTGCTGCGCGCATTTCCCAGTGTAGCAGGCCCACGGCATTTTGTTCGCTGTCATCTGACCGGAACGAGTTAGAGCAGACCATTTCGCCCAACAGACCGGTTTGGTGCGCAAATGTACCGACCTTGGGCCTCATTTCGTGAATGACAACGCAAACGCCCATATTTGCTGCCTGCCAAGCCGCTTCGGACCCGGCCATGCCGCCACCTATGATGTGTAAAATATCTGCCATTGCGCGGATGTAGGTCAAAGTGCGCGCGGGCGCAACATTGCCACCACGATAATGTCGCATCTTCAGTCTGCGCCGCGTTATTTCTAAATATGCGTCGGGCTGTTTATTTCAGGCTGTTTTGTTTTCGATTGAATAAAATGTGCTTTAATTCGTCAGGTGTGTGGCTGGCGATATTGCTGCCAGTTGGACAAAGTATCCACGCGAAAATAAACCCACTAGTCGCATCATAAACTGTAAATATTTGATAGCGTTTGAATTAGACTGGCTTCGTTTGTCTGATTTTAGCCTTTTGAGCGCGGGATGTGACGACACTATGTGCCAGTTCGAGGGTGTAAGACTGTAGCTTAATCAAGGTTGCCTCGGTCTTGGCGGCATCCTTTGCCTCGAGCGCGTCGGCCAGATCGGTGTGCAGCGCGACAATGGTTTCGCGCGAGCGCGCGGTAAAGGTGATCATGTTCATCAACGGTTGCATAGCTTCGACCGCTCCGGCCAATTGGTAGCTAAGCACTGGGTTTCGGGCACCATCAACCAGCGCACGGTGCAGGGTCACGTCCGACGCGCAAAATGCTTCGTCAGTCAGGCCCGGTTGCGCTTGCCGGTGAATTTCTGCGCGCATGGTGGCCAGATGATCGGGCGTGCGCCGTTCAGCTGAAAGGGCCGCACAGGCGCGTTCCAGCGCATAGCGTGCTTCGCAGGCAACATCAAAGCTGACCGAATTCATACTGAGCAGCAGGGTCGAGGTTGTCACCTGCTGGTCGTAGGCTTCTTCAAATCGCAAGCGATTGACGAATGCGCCGCCTGTTGCGCCGCGCTGGGTGCGGATCAGTGATTGGGCTGCCAGACGCTTGAGCGCTTCGCGCACCGTGGGGCGGGACACTTCGAATTGGTCGGCCAGTTCCGCTTCGGAGGGCAGGCGCTGATCGACGATCAGTGCCCCGCTTACAATTGCATCGCGGATGGCCTGTGCGATTTGGGCGGAAAGGTCTTCGGAGCTGTCAGGATCAATTTTCATTTGTCATACATATTAATGTCTGACATTTAATTCGGCAACAGTTGAGTCGTGGGGGAGGTTCCATGCCGCATTTGATCCGCAGCGTCCTTTGGTTAGGCTTTTTCGGCCTGATCTTGATTTCTTGGTGGTTCATGTATGCGATGAGCATGGACATGGACCTCGACCTTTTGGGGCGTCCGGGCGAAATGGGCGCGCGTATGGCCGCGATGGACCCACGTATGCCGATGTATATGCCAATGGCCAATTTCGGACCGCTTTTTTGGATGTGGGCGGTCATGATGGCAGCGATGATGCTGCCGACGATGGTGCCAACGCTGCGCAGCTACGAAGACCTGATGATCAGTGCCGATGGCACCCGTTTGGGATGGTGTGGTGTGATCGTTGGGTATTTTGTTGTTTGGCTGGCCTTTGCGGCGCTGATCACGGGTTTGCAGCTTGCCCTTTTATATGGCGGGGTGATCGACATGCTGGGCATTCTCAAGACGTCTGCATTTGCAGGGCTGTTACTGGTGGTGGTTGGGGCTTTTCAATTTACCCGCACCAAAGAGGTTTGCCATGGCGTCTGTCACAGTCCGATGATCTATTTTCTTGGCCACTGGCGCACTGGCTTTGCCGGTGGCTTGCGCATTGGCTTAGGCCTTGGGGCATTTTGTGTGGGATGTTGCTGGGGGTTCATGACGCTTGGCTTTGTTGGTGGTGTGATGAACCTTGCGTGGATGGGTCTGGCGACCCTGTTTATGATACTCGAAAAACTGCCCCAGATCGGGCATGTTGTAACCAAACCCATGGGGGTGATCCTTATCATCTCTGGTCTGGCTGCTTTGGCTTGGCCTTATATCGGAGGAGTGTGAAGATGGCTGTGAAAAAACGGGAAAACGCAGACAAGTTGCCAATCAGTCAAAGGATCGACAGTCGGATGCCCAGCACATCGGGCCGGCGACAAATGACGCCGACAGAATGGGCGATCAAGGGCGAACTGTTTCTGAACTGCTCTTGCGAGGTGTTTTGCCCTTGTGTTGTCTCGCTGGGGGCGCACCCGCCCACTGAAGGGCACTGTCACGCTTGGATGGCCATTGCCATCGATGAAGGGCACTTTGAAGGTGAAAGCCTTGCCGGTCTGAATGTGGGCCTGATGGTCGACATCCCGGGCCGAATGGGCGAAGGCGGTTGGCGCGTTGCGGCCTATGTAGACGAGCGGGCTACTCAGAAGGCGTATAACGGCATCTTGCAAATCTTCTCAGGCGCTGCGGGCGGCACGACGGGTCTGTTTACGATGCTGGTCAGCGATATCGTGGGCGCAGAACGCGAAAAAGTAGAGATTGTGCGCGACGGCAAAAAACGGGGTCTCTATATTGGTCGCAAGATTCAGGGAGAGATCGAGATGATCGATGGGGGCAACCCTGATCATCCAGTTATGATCACCAACTCCAAATACTGGATGGGCCCCGACATCATCGCTGCCCGTGGTTTGAAATCCCGCGTGCGCGACTATGGACGGATTTGGGACTTTGGCGGCAAATCGGCCGAGATTTGCCCCATCGATTGGAAAGGTCCCAAGCCTTGATGGTGGTGGGTGCCCCATCGGAGGTCGGGCCGTGATCGAGCCGGGTTATGTGCGCACCATGGCCCGTTACAATGCCTGGCAGAACCGCCAGTTGATGGACCTGCTAGACGATGCGCCGGATGATCTGCTGTGCGCGGATCAGGGCGCGTTCTTTGGCTCCATCATGGCGACGCTGAATCACATCCTGTGGGGCGACACCCTTTGGATGAACCGGTTAGAGCCGCGCATCAGCGCGCCTGCGCACAATGATCATGTCAACTTTACTCCGACCTTCGCGGTGTGGAGCGCCGAGCGCTTTCGCCTCGACGGAGCGATGCGGATGTGGGCGGACACGCTGCGCGGGCTGGACCTCAAGCAGGACCTCGAATGGCAGTCCGTTTTGCTGGACCGCACGTTCAGCCAGTCGTTAAGCTTTTGCATCATGCAGCTTTTCAACCACGAAACCCATCATCGCGGCCAGGTCCACGCGATGATGACTGCCGCAGGGCTGGAGGCCCCGGTGACTGACCTCGTTTTCATGCCAGAGGATTAGATATGGCTGTGATTTCCCCTTCGCGCCGGTTGCGGCGCACTCCCTTTTCTGATGGTGTCGAGGCGGCGGGCGTCAAGTCCTATACCGTGTACAACCGGATGCTCTTGCCCACGATGTTCGAAAGCGTTCAGGCCGATTACCGCCACCTTAAAGATCATGTACAGGTGTGGGACGTGTCGGTCGAACGGCAGGTGGAATTGCGTGGGCCTGATGCGACCCGACTGATGCAGATGCTGACGCCGCGCGATCTGCGCCGGATGCTGCCGGGGCAGTGCTATTATGTACCCATCGTCGATGAAACTGGTGGCATGCTGAACGATCCTGTGGCTGTGAAACTCAGCGAAGATCGCTGGTGGATTTCAATCGCAGACAGCGATCTTCTGCTTTGGGTTAAAGGGATCGCCAATGGCTACCGGCTGGATGTGCTGGTGGACGAACCTGACATTTCGCCACTCGGGGTTCAGGGACCCAAAGCCGAAGAGCTTGTTGCGCGTGTCTTTGGTGACCGGGTCCGCGATATCCGATTTTTCCGCTTTGATATGTTTCAATACGAAGGGCGTGATCTGGCCATCGCGCGCTCTGGTTACTCCAAACAAGGTGGATTTGAGATTTACGTGGACGGGACCGAGATTGGCATGCCGCTTTGGAACGAACTATTTGCTGCGGGCGAGGATCTGAACGTGCGCGCGGGCTGTCCGAATGCCATTGAGCGGGTCGAAGGTGGATTGCTGTCTTACGGAAATGATATGACGGACGACAACACGCCACATGAATGCGGTTTGGGGCGGTTTTGCGACACGCAAACGGCCATCGGCTGTATCGGCCGTGATGCGTTGCTCCGGGTTGCAAAAGAAGGCCCCGTGCAGCAGATTCGCCCTATCGCGATTGACGGTGACGCGGTACCCGCATGCGATCGGGCATGGCCCATTTTCGGCAATGGCAAGAAGGTTGGGCAAGTAACGTCCGCTGCCTGGTCACCGGATTTTGGGACAAACGTATCCATTGGTATGATCCGAATGACACACTGGGAACCGGGCACGCGCTTGGAAGTTGAGACGCCAGAAGGTATGCGCGGCGCAACAGTACAGGACGCTTTCTGGTTGTGAGGGTGGGAGCCTTCGGCGAGAGTTTATTTTGCAAGATGAAGCAGGGGATCTATCCCCAGAATGGAGTTGACGATGTTTGATGCACTTGTTGTGAACAAGGACGAAGAGAGCGGCAAGACGTCGGCTGCGGTGACGCAGCTGTCTCTGGGCGATCTGCCCGAGGCAGAGGTAACGGTCGCTGTCGAGTACACCACCGTAAACTACAAAGACGGGCTGTGCATTGGCCCCGGTGGCGGTTTAGTTCGCAAGTATCCTCATGTGCCGGGCATAGATTTTGCGGGAACGGTGGAAGCGTCTGACGATGACCGCTACAAGTCTGGTGACAAGGTCGTGCTGACCGGCTGGCGTGTGGGAGAGGCCCACTGGGGCGGATATGCTCAAAAGGCGCGGGTTAAAGCTGACTGGCTGGTGCCGCTACTCGATGGTCTTGACACGCGTCAGGCCATGGCTGTTGGCACCGCTGGTTTAACGGCGATGCTGTCCGTTATGGCGCTGGAAGATCACGGCATCAAAGAGGGCCCCGTTCTGGTCACCGGTGCGGCCGGTGGCGTGGGTTCGGTTGCGACTGCGATCTTGGCCAATCTTGGGCACGCTGTTGCGGGCGTCACCGGGCGGCCTGAAACCGCCGATTATCTGACATCACTAGGTGCCAGCCAAATCGTCGCGCGTGAAGAGTTGAACGAGACAACAAAGCGCCCGCTCGAAGCCGAGACTTGGGGCGGCTGCGTCGACGCTGTGGGAGGCGCAATGTTGGCCCGGGTGTTGGGCCAGATGGAATATGGCGCTAGCGTAGCGGCGGTTGGTCTTGCGGGTGGGGCGGGCTTGCCGACGACAGTTATCCCGTTTCTGCTGCGCGGTGTGAACCTGTTGGGTATTGATTCCGTGATGCAGCCCTATGCCAATCGGTTGCGCGCTTGGGAGCGGCTTGCCAAAGATCTACCGATGGATAAGCTTGAAACGATGATCCAGCCCGCAACCCTCTCGGAGCTGCCAAAACTTGGGGCCGACATCCTTAAAGGTCAGGTCAAAGGCAGAGTTGTGGTTGACGTGAACGCCTGAGTAGATCCGTTCCGGTAGACTTGTCGGGCGGTTTTCGGGCCGCCCGTCTGCGTTTGATACAGATTGCCAGTCAAAGTGCGTTTATGTCCTTGACCCAGTAGAAATGGCACACTTTGGCGTTTGACGAGGTACCTGAAGCGTCTTGCAACATCTCATACGTTGAAATCTTTGTTGTCAGGCTGCATTGGGTGATTCAAGATTTTCGCATAACGCCTTTAGTCTATGAAAGATGACACAGGATGCAGCCCATGACCGCTTATGACGACCAGAACATCTTTGCTAAAATCTTGAGGGGAGAGATCTCGTCAATCAAACTCTATGAGGATGATGAAACGTTGTGTTTTATGGATATCATGCCACGTACGGATGGGCATTGCCTTGTCATTCCCAAAACACCCTGCCGCAACATTCTGGATGCGACGGACACACAATTGGCGGCTGTCATGGTGACGGTGAAAAAGGTTGCAAATGCGGCCAAATTGGCCTTTGATGCTGATGGTATCACACTGCAGCAATTCAGCGAAGCCGCAGGCGGGCAAGAGGTGTTCCACCTGCACTTTCATATTCATCCGCGCCATGCCGATGTGCCTATGCGTGCGCCGGGCCAGATGGGTGATATTGATGTTATCAAGGCCAATGCCCAAAAAATCTTGGAGGCCTTGGCTTGAGGTCATTGGCGCGTGATCAGGATCTGTTTGTTGCCGGGCGCGCGCCATGATGCGGCGGATCAAGATCTGCTGGCGGATCGGTGGCATCGGCTTACATCTGCCACCAATATAGACGGAATTTGGCAAGTTGAAGTGGAGAGGGTTCGAACGGCTTGCCTCTGGTGATAAGTGTCGTATCGTACGCTCACTTCGTGGAAAGGCCCCTTCAGATGACACTTGATATTGATTTTGTTCGCGCCCAGTTCCCGGCTTTTTCCGAGCCGTCGCTGCAAGGACAGGCTTTCTTTGAAAACGCCGGAGGCAGTTATACGTGCAAACCGGTGATCGACCGCTTGATGCGATTTTACACGCAGCGCAAGGTGCAGCCCTATTCGGATTACGACGCCAGCCGTCTGGGCGGTGAAGAGATGGACGAGGCACGCGTGCGCATGTCTGCAATCCTTGGGGTTGAAAGTGACGAGCTGAGCTTTGGCCCATCCACCACGCAAAATACCTATGTGCTGGCGCAGGCTTTTGCGCAGATGATGCAACCGGGCGAGGCAATTGTCGTAACAAATCAGGATCATGAGGCTAACACCGGCCCATGGCGCAGGCTGGCCGATCGCGGTATCGAAGTGCGCGAGTGGCAGGTTGATCCGGGCACCGGCCATCTGGACCCTTCCGCACTGGAGAATTTGTTGGACGAACGCGTGCGGCTGGTATGTTTCCCCCATTGCTCGAACGTCGTAGGCGAGATCAACCCGGTGACCGAGATCACTGCCTTAGCGCATGCCGCGGGGGCCTTTGTTTGCGTTGATGGCGTCAGCTATGCGCCACATGGCTTTCCGGATGTGGGCACGTTGGGGCCTGATATCTATCTTTTCTCGGCCTACAAGACGTATGGGCCGCATCAGGGGGTCATGGTGACCCGGCGCGCTTTGGGGGAACTTCTGCCGAACCAAGGCCACTATTTCAACGCAAGCTCTCTCTACAAGCGGTTCACGCCTGCTGGCCCTGATCATGCGCAGGTGGCGGCCTGTGCCGGGATGGCTGATTATGTGGATGCGCTATACGCTCATCATGTGGGCGGAGAGGCGGATGCCTGTGCCCGGGGCATTTCGGTACATGACTTGATGCGTACCCGCGAAGAGGTGGCGCTGAGCCGGGTTCTTGATTTTGTTTCGGACCGCAATGACCTGCGGGTTATTGGCCCTGTAGACGCCGCTATTCGCGCACCAACTGTGGCACTTGATCTGGGTCGTGATCCGCTGCCTGTGGCCCGTGCATTGGCCAGACATGGCATTATGACGGGCGGAGGCGATTTTTACGCTGTTCGTGCGCTGACCGCCATGGGAGTTGATCCTGATGTGGGCGTACTGCGTCTAAGTTTCACCCACTATACTGACGACGCAGAGATCACCCAGTTGCTTGAGGCATTGGAGGCGGAGTTGTGAGCCGTGATACCTGTGCACAGCAATGATCCGTTGGCCTGACTTGGGCGTATCTTAAAAAAGACTGGAGCCGGGTGTGGGCAATTCTCCGATCATAGTGTGGTATCGCCGCGACCTGCGGCTGAGCGATCACGCAGCACTTTCGGCGGCCAAAGACGCGGGCGTACCCGTGATACCTTTGGTGATCCGTGATGATAGCGTTCATGCGCTTGGAGCAGCCCCGAAGTGGCGATGGGGCTTGGGCGTGGATCACCTGGCCCATAGTTTAGATGCGGTCGGCAGTCGGCTGATTTGCCGATCAGGCGATGCCCTGCAGGTCTTGCAGGCGCTTGTGGCTGAAACTGGGGCGGGGGCCGTGTACTGGTCGAGGCTCTATGATCCGCAGGCTGTCGCACGCGATTCCAAGATCAAGTCTACTTTAAAGGCGCAAGGCGTTCAGGCCCGCAGTTTTGGTGGTCATCTTATGTTCGAGCCTTGGACAGTCGAGACAAAGACGGGCGGATATTACAAAGTTTATACACCGTTCTGGAATATGGTGAAGGGGCGCGACGTGGCTGCGCCCTTGCCCGCACCAAGCACTTTGCCTGCACCCGACATTTGGCCCCAGAGCGAAGAGGTCGCCGATTGGACCCTAGGGGCTGCAATGCAGCGCGGTGCCTCAGTGGTGCGACCATTCGTGCAGTTGGGCGAGGAGTCGGCGCAAGCGCGACTACACACCTTCATTGATACGCGCGTGGCAAGCTACGTCGCAGGGCGCGATATTCCGGGACAAGACAGAACATCAAACCTTTCGGAAAACCTCGCGCTGGGCGAGATCAGCCCCCATCAGTGCTGGCACGCAGGTCAGCGCGCATCGTACGAAGGTAAGGCAGATGCCGAAGTCTTCCTCAAGGAACTGGTTTGGCGCGAATTTGCCTACCACCTGATGCACCATACGCCTCGCATTCTGGATCAAAACTGGAAAGAGGGTTGGGACGCGTTCCCCTGGAACACCGAAGAGACTGCCGAGGTCATGGCATGGAAACAGGGGCGAACGGGGATACAGTTCGTCGACGCGGCCATGCGTGAACTTTATGTAACGGGGCGGATGCAAAACCGGGGTCGTATGATCGTGGCCAGCTATTTGACCAAGCACTTGATGAGCCATTGGAAAATCGGACAGGCGTGGTTTGAGGACTGTTTGATTGATTGGGACCCGGCGAGTAACGCTATGGGCTGGCAGTGGTCAGCAGGCTCCGGCCCTGACGCAACGCCCTATTTTCGAGTGTTCAATCCGGTGACGCAGTTGGACAAGTTCGACAAGAATCGTGACTATGTCAGCCGCTGGATCGCAGAGGGGCGGCGCACACCCCATGCCGATGCCTTGGCGTTTTTTGACGCTGTTCCGCGCAATTGGGCCCTGTCCCCCTCCAATCCGTACCCCGCGCCGATTGTTGCAGCCGACGTTGGCCGTACGCGCGCGCTAAGTGCCTATGGAGCGAGAGAATTTTGAACCTTTCTCCACCTGAACAGTTGCACCTGCGATGGTGTCAAGCTAGCGTTACACAATTGCGAAATTGGGGGCACGCATGATCCTGACGACAACCGACGGGCAAAAGAACCTGCCGCGTTATTTCGCGCGTGTGTTCGGAATGGCGCAAGGGATGAACACCGGGCGGGTGGATTTTGTGCTGGAAGACGGCCGTGTTTTTCAGGCCGAAGGACCCAACCCCGGCCCAATGGCCGAGGTGCATATCCACAACCCTGACCTGTTTGCTCGATTGATCCGCGAGGGTGATTTGGGCTTTTGCGACGCCTATTTGGATGAGTGGTGGACCACGCCAGACTTACAGGCATTCATGGACTGGGTCCATGCGGACAATGAAGGCATCTATGACGGGTTTCCCGGCATGAGTCTGGTGCGTAACTTTGAAAAATTTCGGTTTTGGATGCAGCGCAACCACCGCGCTCAAGCTAAGAAAAACATCAGCTACCATTATGATCTGGGCAACGATTTTTACGGTTTGTGGCTCGATGATACGATGACCTACTCCAGTGCGTTGTTCAAAACTGGGCAGGAGAGCCATGAGGCGGCGCAGATCGCCAAATATGCCAGTATGGTTGATCAGATGGGCGTACAACCCGGTGACCATATCCTTGAGATCGGATGTGGTTGGGGTGGGTTCGCAGAATATGCGGCCCAAGAACGTGGACTGAGGGTAACTGGCCTGACCATCAGCGAGCAACAGATTGAGTATGCGCGTGAACGTATAAAAAAGGCTGGGCTTTCTGATCTTGTCAACTTCAAGCTGCAAGATTACCGGGACGAGCGTGGAGTATACGACGGCATCGCTAGCATTGAGATGTTCGAAGCCGTTGGACAAAAATACTGGCCTGATTATTTCAAGACCGTGCGCGAACGGCTCAAACCCGGCAAGAACGCGACCCTGCAGATTATTACAGTCACAGACAGCCGCTGGGACGTGTATCAGCGCGGCGTTGATTTCATCCAGAAATACATTTTTCCGGGTGGGATGCTTCCCAGTCCCTCGGCGTTGCGCGTGCAGGTGGACAAGGCTGGGCTTGCAGTAGAGCGATCAATCGAGTTTGGTCAAAGCTACAACATTTCGTTGCGGCGCTGGCATGATACGTTCAACCAAAAATGGGATCAGATCGCCGAAATGGGCTTTGATGACCGCTTTCGCAGGATGTGGAATTTTTACCTCACGTCTTGTGCTGCTACATTCCAAAGCGCAAACTGTGATGTCACTCAGATTACCATAAAACGCCCCGGCTGATGTTGATTTGCGGGTGCAAGCACCCGAGACGGTTTAATTACGCCGATTATCTGGAGATAATGGGTTGGGGTCGTGCGAAGGCTGGTCCCCACTGTTATTTGAGGCTTGGCGTGCGGGTTCTATAATTTGAAGGGGATCTGATTGTCCCTGTGCTCCAGATTGGATTACCAAATCATGAAAAATATGTTTATTTACGGAACTCTACGCTACATTCCTTTGCTTGAGACCGTGATAGGTCGCCCATTGGGTGATCTGGATATATCACAGGATTTATTGCTGGGTCATGCTGCAATGGCAGTGGCCGAAGGCCCTTTCCCGATGATCATTGCGGCTGCGAATTCCCAAGCGGATGGCTTGTTGCTGCGCGGTTTGTCAGCCGACGATATTGAGCGGCTGAGCTATTACGAAGCGGGCTTCGAATATGATCTGCGATCTGTTACACTGGCGTCTGGCGTTCCAGCCGAGGTGTATTTCCCTCGTGAAGGCGCATGGACGCACAATGGACCATGGGACCTTGGGGCGTGGGTTGAAAAGTGGGGGCAGGCGACGCTGTATCAGGCGCGCGAAATAATGGACGGCTTCGGCACCGTGCCAGCGGCAGATGTGGCGCAGTGGTTCGACCGTATCCGCGCGCGCGCATGGTCTGCCGTCAATGCGCAAACAAGCCGCCATGGGGCCGGGACCCTGCAGGGTAAGGTCGAGGTGCTTGCGCGGTCGCGGCCCTATTCCAGGTTTTTTGCCGTCGAGGAAGTGCAGCTGCGCCACGAAACCTTTGATGGCGCGATGTCTGAGCCACTACGGCGGGCGGTCTTTGTGTCGTCTGATGCGGCGATTGTACTGCCGTATGATCCGGTGCGCGACCGGGTCTTGCTGGTTGAACAGGTGCGGATGGGGCCATTGGGGCGAGGTGATCCGGTTGTGTGGCAGATGGAGCCGCTTGCAGGCTTGATTGATCCGGGTGAGACAGCCAAAGAGGCCGCGCATCGCGAGGCATGGGAAGAAGCGGGGCTGCGGATTGCGCGATTAGAAGCAGCCGGTGAATGCTATGCTTCGCCCGGTGCGGCGACTGATTTCTTTTACTTGTTCGTGGGCCTGTGTGATTTGCCCGACGATATCACAGGGGTGGGTGGTGCAAGCGAAGAGGGTGAAAATATCCGCAGTCACGTGATATCGTTTGATGCGTTGCTAAAAATGGCAGAAGCCCGCGAAACAGCAAACGCGCCACTGACATTGCTGGTCTATTGGCTGGCGCATCATCGTGATCATTTGCGCGCCAGTTCATAAGCTTTGATGCGTCGCGGGTTGAGGTCGTCGGGGCAGAGCGGTACATCATACAAAGAATTGCAAAAGGACTGCACGCATGCGCTATGCTCCGGATCTGGCGGCCGCCATAGGAAACACTCCCCTGATCAAGCTGCGTCAGGCGAGCGAAGCGACGGGCTGTACCATTCTCGGTAAGGCCGAGTTCATGAACCCCGGTCAGTCGGTCAAGGATCGCGCGGCGCTGTCGATCATTCAGGACGCGGTGGCCACCGGCGCGCTGCGTCCGGGCGGAACTATTGTTGAAGGCACCGCTGGCAACACCGGCATCGGGCTTGCGCTGGTGGGTGCGTCAATGGGTTTCAAAACAGTGATCGTGATTCCCGAGACGCAAAGCC
>JABITU010000150.1 GCA_018668195.1 Tateyamaria sp.
ATCAGGTATTTTGGTGCCCAGAAGAGGACTCGAACTTTATATATTTTGGTTTAATTACAAATACTTATTTTGATTTTGAAATTACAAAGCGGTCCCGAAAGCGGTCCCAATTTATGCGTCCAGTCAGAGTGACGATTTGTGGCTTGCTCCCCAAACTGGACGGGTTGGCAGGTCTGCTTTCGGCCCATAGCGGACCTTCGTACACAGCGCAGCGAATGGCAGGTCTGAGCCCAATTCGACTGATGCTGCAAGGCGCACGAATGTCTGCTTTGCGCCCTGCGATCAGTTTCGAGCTTGCGCGCCTATTTCAGCAATGTTTCCGAAGCCAGTCGGCCAAAAGCATTTGCGGCCTTTGGGCTCGCGCCCGTAATCAGACGACGATCAACATGACATGACGCATCGGCTTTCGTGTTGGTGATCTTTGCGCCCAGAGCAGTCAACTTCTCACAAACCCACCACGGCATCGGGCCAGGCAAGTAGCCGATCATGGGGGTTTGTTTGTCGACCGAATCCGGGAACACAGTCATCTTGTATCCTTCATACAAGAACCCTTTTTCAGTCTTCGCGGCCAATAACGCGGCAGGGCCGTGACAAAGAGCCAATGTGAAAAGATCCCTTTCATGCGCCCAGTGCAGCACTTTCCCGACGTCCTCATTGTTGGGCAGCCCGAGCATCGCACCATGGCCTCCGGGGAGATACACGGCAGCATAGGAAACTGCATCATTCATCTTGTTTTCAACAAAATACGCAAGACTGCCAGGGTTCGCAAAGGCATCTGCATGATCGCGATAAAGTCTTTTCACGTCCGCATCATCCGTAGGCATCGCCCATTCCTCGACCGCGACAGGCGCGCCGGTTGGCGTCACAATATCAATTTCGAAACCCGCGTTCATGAGATGAAGCATAGGCAAGCCCATCTCGACTGGATGGTTACCCGTAGAGAACTTTTTGCCGTTGGCCATCGTCATGTTGCGCTCTTCCGTGCAAATCATCAGCACGCGATTTTTGGGGCCCACGTAAGGTTTGGCATAAGCCCCACCATCATAGTCCGTGGTAGTCGATGTGCCCAGTTTGATTGCCAAGGGGGACGGGCTGAACGCACCATCGGTTGTGGGTATCGGTGTCGCGCGGAAAAGCTTGCGTAGAATGCCCATATCAGCTGACCTCAGTGGCGATGGCGTCGCGGGACTTGCGGACTTTGCCCATCGGCAGCAGCCAATCACCGCCTTCGTCGCGATAGCCCAAAGGCATCAACACAACCGACCGCAAACCGCGCTCTTTCAGTCCAAGGATTGTGTCCACAGCATCAGGATCAAAGCCTTCCATCGGCGTGCTGTCGACATCTTGCTCGGCGGCCGCAACCAGTGCGATGCCCAACGCGATGTAGGCTTGGCGCGCGGCATGGGCGTAATTGACCTCCGCTTCACGAGGCAGGTAGTTGGACTTCAGATTGCCGTAATAGGCGTGCAGCATCGGTAGGTCGCCACGTGCAGAAACATTCAGATCGACGACGTTGTCGATCCGTTCGGCCGTGTAATTATCCCACGCCGCAAAGACCAATAGATGCGATCCATCAATGATCTGCGCTTGTCCACCAGCAGCCTCAGCGATTTTGCTGCGAATGTCGGAATTGGTCACTACAAACAACTCGAACGGTTGCGTTCCACTGGATGTCGGGGCCATGCGAATGGCCTCGACAATCGCATCTACTTTGTCCTGTGGAACAGATTTCGATGGGTCCATCTTTTTGGTGGCGTAACGCCAGTTCAAAAGGTCGTTGAGTGGTTTTGCGGTCATGTGTGTGGTCCTATTGCCAGCGCCCTAACGGGTCGGTATACATTTGTAACCGATTATCTATGAGGAACTATTGTGCGCCGCAAGAAGGCACATTTATGAACCTCGGTTACACAAAGGGAACCGCCATGCTGGACGACAAACGATGCCCTGATTGCAAACGCATCAACGAAGTGCTGTCGCGTGTTGGTGACCGGTGGAGCGTGCTTGTGGTGATCTCTTTGGCCGAATACGGGACTCTGCGGTTCAATGAACTCAAGCGCAACCTCGGCATCTCGCAACGGATGCTCAGCCTGACCCTGAAAGAGCTGGAACGCGACGGTCTTGTGAACCGAACCTATCACCCAACAATTCCGCCAAAAGTTGAATACAACTTAACTGATATGGGTCAGTCATTCCGAGAGCCCGTCAGTGCCTTGGGCTATTGGGCACTGGAAAATCTCGCCATGATTGATGCTGCGCGGCACGCATACGACAAGAAAGCGACAATCTAACCAGCTCACTTGACACAAGTCCTGCCAACGCTCCAAAGCGGCCCTTCGCAAATAACGCATAGATGGCAGAAAACTACCTCACAGTGGACCACGAAGCGCGGTACATTGAGCGATAGCAATAAGCCAGCGTGACTAATGCCGCGCAATGTAAAAAGGTCAGCCTAGTTCTTTACGCATCATGCTTCTTGAGCGCTAAGACGTCTCGTCAGACCTGCCGGCCTTTGTCGAGCCAGAGGGCATGGACTATTGGCCATTCGGGAACCGTTGCTGTTTCAAAGCCATACACTTTACCAGTCGCAAACGATTTGAACGCCTTCATTGCCTTGAGGTGCGCACCCTCTGAAAGGTAGGCCAGCATTGCCTTGCGAGAAGTCCAAACAGTTAAAGTGTGATGAACGCCATTGATTGTCCGTGCATCTGCCGAGACGCATCCATCCGCTGACTTTGCTTGCGACATCGATGCGACTGCATGACGCCAGAACTTCGGCGCATGCCATACTCTTTTCAGCTGCAATCCAGTAATTGAGACGTAGAAGACGTCAGCCATGCGTATCGCCCAAGTGATATCCGCCCGTGATCCAGTTTTGGACCAGTTGGGTAAATTCCTGATCCTTGTCCTGATAAC
>JABITU010000151.1 GCA_018668195.1 Tateyamaria sp.
CGTTGTAAATTCATTCGGGGGTAATTTTGTTTGCCAGCACTAATTGAGGAAGCAGATATTTCTTAGGCTAAGCGCCAACGACTGCTATGCGGACAAAGCCGACATTCTATCTCGTTATTCGAACGACTGCTTTGAATCATATCCCTGGATGCTCGATGCACGCACGACGATTTTAGGGCTTGGCGCGGCAACAACTGACGCACGCTTATGCCCGTCAATAATCTCGATCAGCACTTCTGTGGCTGTCGTTGCAACGACGTCCAGTTTTAGGTCAATCGCCGTGAGTGCTGGAGCTTCGGTACGTGCGCGAACACCATCGTAGCGAGTGACGACACGGACTTCATCAGGGATACGCACATTCTGTGTCTTCAATGCGCGCATGACACCGGTCGCCATCGCATCAATCGGTGCGAGGACAGCATCAAAATGCACGCGGTCTGTTAGGAGCTTCGATATAGTGACTGCTGCACTTTCCTCAGCTGATTGTTCAGGTAGTGAGATGACATTTGCAGCCATCCCAATATCGGACGCCTTCCTTCGGTACACCTCTTGAAAGACAAGGTTGCTTTGCCGTGAGCTGGCGCCAACCACCAATGGAAAATTTTTTGCTCCAGTTTGAATTAAATGATCGAATAGGACTTCTGCCATCAGGCAGTAGTCCAAATCGACATAAGCGCTTGAAGACCCCACAGGCTTACCCACGCATACAGTGGGAACGCCAATGTTTTGCATGGTCGCAAGCACAGGGTCGTCCGTTTCAGGTTCCACTATAATAATGCCATCCATCGAGATGTTCTTGAGCGTTGCTATGGGGTCATCAACAGGTGGGACCAAGACTAACGACATGTTGGCCTCAAGCGCCGCGACAGCCGCAGAGGCCGCGATTTCCATCAAGAATCCCAGCTTTGATGCCCCAGCCGCAACTGCAACTGGCATAGACGAATAGATCGCGATTGTGTTTGCGCGTCCTGTCCGCATCCGACGCGCAGCCAGATTTGGGCGATATCCAAGCGTTTCAACGGCCTCTTGGATACGTCGCAGGGTCTCTTGGTCTACTCTCCTCTTTCCACTGATTGCGTTTGAGACCGTTCCTGCCGAAACACCTGCGGCCCGAGCCACATCAACGACGGTGACGCGTTTATTTGGTCTTTCAAAAGCCTCAGTCATCGTCTTTGCGCCCCGATAAAGTCTAATCTGCGGATAGATGCCTAATATTTGTGCGGCTGTTGCGGCATGCGATCAGCGTATTCGTTAAAACGTTTTACAGACTCAGTATCTGTTTGTAACGTCATTAAAACGTTTTAACGAATTGGATGCCAAGATGCCTGATACCGCACACGACCTTCCAAACCAGATTACGATGTGTCGCCGGCAGATCGGCCTAACGGCTCATGACCCAGCTAGATCGGCAGGGGGATACACGCTTTATGCCCGGCAGACTGGTAGAGGCGTCGTCGATTTAATCGATATCGAAGGTAACAAGGTCCACAAATGGGACATGCCCGTGCGCCCTGGTCGCGATGCGGTTATCCTGCCCAACGGCAATTTAGGGTATAACGGTAGTCACGCTACATCGGCTGCGCTTTACCCGGCTTGGGACCTTTGGCACGGTGGCGACTTCTACGAGGTCACGCCAGATGGTGAGGTGGTCTGGCAATATGAGGATATGTTCCACCATCACGACGCACAGTGGCTGTCGTCAGGCAACTTGCTTTACACCGTGGCCGCACCTTTGCCAGCTAACAAGGCTGCACGAGTGACTGGGGGGGACCCAACAAAAGATGGCTCCGACGGAATCGTTCAATCCGACATTGTCCGCGAAGTAAACCGCGCCGGTGACGTGGTGTGGGAATGGCGCATTTGGGATCATATCGACCCGGCTAATTTGCCAGTGCATCCCAACTTTGATCGTCGGCATTGGCCCATGATCAACGGTGTGTCCGAAACCCGCGATGGGTTGGTTCTCATGAGCCTACGGACAACATCCGGTGTGATTGCAGTGAATAAGGCAACCGGTGCCATCGTCTGGCATGCTGGACCCGAAATCGTCGCTCAGCAACACACTCCGATTGAGATGGAAGGTGGCACGGTTCTGGTGTTCGACAATGGGAACCTGCGCCCCGGGATGTCGAACCCATATTCCCGCGCTGTAGAATTTGACCCCAAGTCTATGGAGGTCACGTGGAACTATACCGACCCAGCCCCTATTTCGTTCTTTTCGCCTTTCATGGGGGGGGCTGAGCGGCTTTGGAACGGTAACACGATGATCTGCGAGAGCGCTTTTGGTCGTCTGTTTGAGGTCACGCCTGACGGAACACTTGTTTGGGAATATGTGATCCCCGACTTCAACGAATATCCCACCCCGCTCAACAGTTTCATCAAAGGGTCTACCAACAGCTGTTTTCGTGCGCACCGGTATCAGGCGAGCGATGTGCCATGGCTGTAGTTGGACCAACACAGAACTGGACTAAGAATGGAGGCAGCCATGCTGGAGGCATTTAAAAAAATCGGCCAATTAGTGCTCTCGCTCTCGGGCGTTGTCGTCATATGGTCGCTGTTTGCTAACTCGGGGTTCATTAACCAAAACCTCTTCCCCACGCCGGGTCAGGTTTGGCGCGCGGCGATTGATCTTTATCAGGACGGAGTTTTGATCAGCGATCTCAAGATTTCTCTAACACGGGCGGCCGTCGGATTTTCCATCGGTGCGAGCCTTGGCATATTGCTTGGGTTGCTCACTGCGCGGGTCAAGATCGTGTCCATTGCATTGGAACCCTTCCTGAACTTACTGCGTCCCATCCCGGCCATCGCGCTAGTTCCCGTGGCTATCGTGTGGTTCGGTATTGGTGAGGGGTCCAAGTATTTCGTGATTTCTTACACCGTATTTTTAGCCGTTTGGCTGAACACGCACGCGGGTGCCTCGAACGTCGCGAGCACCTACATCCGTGCGGCTCGATCTTTGGGGGCCAGCCGCGTCCGGGAGTTTTTTGAGGTAATCATCCCCGCCTCTGCGCCTATGATCTTTGTGGGCTTGCGTCTGGGTGCCGCGCTCGCGTTCCTTAGCCTTGTTGCGGCAGAGCTCAGTGGCGCGTCTGCTGGTATCGGGTTCCGTTTGCAGGATGCACGTCAGTTCATCCGCACAGACCGCATGTTCGTCGGTCTGATCCAACTTGGTATTCTGGGCGCGTTGCTGGACGCAGCTTTTGCCTATACCGGCCGCCGCCTTGTCCATTGGGAAAACGCGTAATGGACACCCAAACGGATATCGGCCGCATCGACATCAAAGGTGCTGAGGTCACGTTCAAGGCCTCTGGTGGACGCAAGATCGAAGCGCTTGCTGCCACCGATCTTGTGATTGAACCGGGGTCGTTCATCTCTCTTATCGGGCCATCTGGTTGTGGTAAATCTACGCTGCTCAATGCGGTGGGAGGTTTTGTCCCGCTGACTACTGGCACAATCGAACTGGATGGCGATCCCGTTGTAGGGATCAACCCAGACGTCGGCGTCGTCTTCCAGCAATACGCGTTATTCCCGTGGTTCACAGCGCTCGGCAACGTGATGTTTGCGCTGAAGCGCTTCAAGTTGAGCAAAGAAGAACGATTGGAACGCGCGTATGCCGCGTTGAAAGAAGTGGGTCTTGAAGGGCGGGAAAAGACCTATCCTGGCCAGTTGTCTGGGGGCATGCGGCAGCGTGTGGCGCTTGCACGTGTCTTTGTGACCTCACCCAAGGTCTTATTGATGGATGAACCTTTTGGCGCGCTGGACGCCCAGACCCGAGTCGCGATGCACGAAATCCTTCTGCGGATCTGGGAGGCGCATCGCACAACTGTGCTGTTCGTGACCCATGACGTTGATGAGGCGCTCATTTTGTCGGACCGCGCCCACATCATGAGCGCAGGCCCGGGCCGCATCATTGAAACAATGGACGTTACCCAAGAGCGCCCCCGCCACGTCGACAATATCGGGCCCGGCTTCCTGACGGCTCGCAACCATATCATCCGGCTGCTGCGTCAGCCCGGTGCTGAAGACCATTGAAATCGAACCCAACTATGCAAAGGAAAACAAATGAACCTAACGTTTAGACACGCACTTACAGGATTGGCCGCTTCCCTTCTGGCCAGCACCGCTTTGGCTGATATGACCGCCGTGACCATTGGCGGTGGCCCCTATCTGGATATCCCGCAGCTTTCCGTTGCGATGGACCAGAATCTTTGGGCTGAAAATGATCTGGAGGCTGAGGTGATCGCCTTCCGCACCGGACGTTCTGCGTTCGAAGCGCTCTTGGGCGGGCAACTCGACTTCGCCTTCATGGCGGAATTCCCTGCGGTTATCGGCGCGATGCAAAAACAAGAGTTTCGCGTGATTGCTGAGATGTCCCAATATACTGCGACACGCATCATCCATGGTGGCGATCCTGAAATCGACACCATCGCCGAATTGGACGGCATGAAAGTTGGCCTAACGGCGGGTACGAACGTGCATTACATGTTCGAAAACGAAGTCGCAGCTACGGGAATCGAGGTCGAAATTGTTTCGGTTGGTCCGCCTGATATCGTTCCAGCATTGGCGCGCGGCGACATTGACGCTGGTGCGATGTTCCCATCATTCTATGCTGGGGCAGCAGAGGTTTTGGGCGACGCCTATCAAGAAATTCCCGTCGACAGCTACGGCACGCATTTTATCCTCGTCGCCACGCAAGAGATGGTCGATGAAAACCCTGATGTAGTGACTGCCGTCCTCGCCTCTCTCTATGCTGGAGAGCAGGTTGTGATCTCCGATCCTGCCGCCTCGCACCAGTCAGTGTCGAACGTTCTGGGCGGCACGCTGTCGCCCGAAGACGTCGCAGCGGCCTCGGTCAACTACAATTTCAACATGCAGCTCAACAAAGAGCTGTTGGAGTTGATGGTGGATGAGGGTGCGTGGATCATTGAACGTGGTTCTATCGAAGGTGAACCCCCGACTGTGGAGTCGATTGCACCGTTCATCGACGGCTCTTTTCTGTCCGGGATAGATGCCAGCCGCGTGACGCTGGAATAAGGGTCGCGCTCACTTACAGAGGGTTGGCGTGCCATTCGGGCGTCGACCCTTTTTTGCTTCTGCGCAATCATGATTCGATGGTCAGTTTTGTAGCGATGCAAAGAAAAATAGTCGCTTTAAGTCATACTCGATCCGTCCCAATCCTTAATTCTGTCCGTTCTATTTCATAACCCTTCGCCTTCTTGCCTGGGCTCGGGTAAGACACGGTTCCAGCGATACGCATTATACGACTA
>JABITU010000152.1 GCA_018668195.1 Tateyamaria sp.
CGACGATGTCGCTGATGCTATTCAAACTGAGATGGGGGCGCCAACAAGCTTAGCAAAAGGTGCGCAATCAATGGTTGGCCTTGCCCATCTAAGCGCAGCGATAAGAGCCCTCGGCAAGCATGAATTCGAGTATCAACATGATCAGTTCATAATCAGACATGAACCAATCGGAGTATGCGGCCTCATTACCCCATGGAACTGGCCCGTGAACCAAGTGTTTGCGAAACTCGCCCCATGCATTGCAGCAGGCTGTACAGCGATTTTGAAACCGTCCGAGATTGCGCCACTTTCAGCGATGGTCATCGCTGAAATTTTTCACGAGGCAGGTGTACCAGCCGGTGTCTTCAATTTGGTGAATGGTATGGGGCCGGTAGTGGGTGAAGCCATGTCTTCTCATCCCGATATTGACATGATGTCCTTTACGGGGTCAACACGGGGTGGTGTTGCTGTGGCGAAAGCTTCTGCTGATAGTGTGAAGCGAGTCAGCCAGGAGTTGGGCGGCAAATCTGCAAACATTATTCTAGACGATAGCCATTTTGAGAAATCAGTTACAACTGGTGTGGACTTTTGTATGGGTAACACTGGCCAATCATGCAATGCACCAACACGAATGCTCGTTCCAGCAAATCGTAAAGCCGAAGCGTTTTCTATAGCAACGAAGCGCGCCGAAGAAACCGTTGCTGGCGATCCAAAAGCCGATGGTACGAATATTGGGCCCCTTGTGAGTGATGTTCAATTCACAAAAGTTCAAGAACTCATTGAAAAAGGAATAAGCGAGGGCGCAACCCTCTTGGCAGGTGGAATCGGTAGACCAGCGGGCCTCGATAAAGGTTACTATGTGAAGCCTACAGTTTTTGGCGACGTGACAAACAACATGACCATAGCAAGAGAGGAAATTTTTGGCCCAGTGCTGTCAATAATTGCCTACGAGGGCATCGATGAAGCGGTATCTATCGCAAATGATACAGAATACGGTCTTGCCGCTTATGTCGCAGGCGAGAATAAGGAAGAATTGACCGCTATAGCTAGGAGGCTGCGCGCTGGCCAGGTCCATATTAACTACGGATCTGGGGGGGCAGATGCACCATTTGGTGGTTACAAAAAATCCGGCAATGGACGAGAAAAAGCCGAATGGGGGTTGGAGGAATTTCTAGAAGTTAAGGCGATTATGGGCGGTTAAAGCATGCCCACCTTAACCTACTGCTCTTTCTTGATTTAACCTCCAGGATGATTGGGGCTGGAAATGATGGATTGTCCGAGACTTGACTTGAACGGTTTTAAAACCGCCAAAGGATCCAACCGTTTAGACTATAGCGCAAAACGAGGACGCACCCGGGTATTTTGCTCTGTAGACAATAACACTCCAAGGGGGCTTATGTTATGAGGAATGGTTACGATGCTAATCGCTGGGCACGCGCGAACGATTGGGATGACCGTGCACTGCGTCTAGATAAATTCGCGGCCGACGATCCAGAAAACGGGTTCTCGGCCTTCAACGGCGCAGCCGATCCCAAGCCGGGTTTGAAGATCAGCAGCGGCAAGGTGAGCACGATGGACGGCGTGGCCGCCGAAGATTTCGATTTGATCGATGCTTTCATCGCGACCTATCATATCGACCCGGAAATCGCCGGGGAGGCAATGGCGATCCCTTCGGAACAGCTCGCCCGGATGCTGGTGGACATGAATGTTCCGCGCGTCGAATTGACCCGTCTTGCCCGTGGGCTGACTCCAGCCAAACTGGCCGAGACCGTGGCGCAGCTCAATGCGATGGAAATTGCCTTTGCCTATTCCAAGATGCGCGCGCGCCAGACCCCCGGAAATCAGGCCCATGTCACCAACGCCAAGGACGACCCGTTGCAACTGGCGGCAGATGCCGCCATCGCCGTGGCCCTAGGCTTTGATGAAATTGAAACGACTATGCGCGTGGCCCGAAATTCATGGTCTAATGCACTGGCATGTTGTGTCGGCTCAGTTGTGGGGCGTGCAGGGACGCTGTTTCAATGTTCAAGCGAGGAGGCTGAAGAACTGGAAATTGGCATGGCCGGGTTCACGTCTTACGCGGAAACCGTATCGGTCTACGGCACCGAAAGCGCGTTTATCGACGGTGACGACACACCCTGGTCCAAGGCCTGGCTGGCGGCTGCCTATGCCTCGCGCGGGATCAAGATGCGCTGCACGTCAGGCGCGGCCGCCGAATTGCTGATGGGATTTCACGAATCGAAATCGCTGCTTTATCTCGAAGCGCGCTGCCTGTGCCTGCAACGCGGCATGGGATCGCAGGGCACGCAAAACGGCGGAATCGACGGCGCGCCGCTGGCTGCATCGATGCCCGGCGGCGTGCGCGAGATCATGGCCGAGAACCTTATCGCGGTCTGGCTCGATCTGGAATGTGCCTCAGGCAATGATGCGCGCCATTCGGAATCGGATATGCGCGTGGCGGCCAAGGTGCTGCCCTACTTGATTGGCGGCTCCGACCTGATTTGCTCGGGCTTCGGCTCGATCTTGAAGTATGACAACTCGTTCAATCCCTCGTCGTTCAACGGCGAAGAGCTTGAGGAATTCCTTGTCCTGCAACGGGATTTCGAAGCCGATGGCGGGCTGACCTCGGTTGAGGATGCCCGCGCGCTCGACCTGCGCCGCCGCGCCATCGATGCGCTTTCGCATGTGCTCAAGGATCTAGGGCTGGCCGAGGCGACAGAGGTGATGAAACGCTCGGTCGCCGTGGCCTCGGGGTCTAATGACACCAATACTTTTGCGACCCGCGATGTGGGACTGATCAGCGACAAAATCGCCGACAACGGGGTGACCGTACTGGATATCATCCGCTCGCTGCATCGAGGTGGGTTCGTGGACGAGGCGGAAAACCTGCTCTTTCTGGTCAAGCTGCGGGTGTCGGGCGATTACTTGCAAACCTCTGCCGTGGTGCGGGATGGCCGCGTGATCAGCGCGATCAATGACCCGAACAACTACACTGGCCCCGGCACAGGACATCGCCTGTCTGAGGCGCGCCGCCAGGAGCTCGCCGCCATCCGCGATGTTCTTGACCGTGAAGAGGTTCTGCGTGCCGAGGCGGCAAGTGAAATGGGTGAGGCCAAAGCCATCCGATATCAGAGCATTGGCGCCGCCGATCCCGGTACTGATCCAACCGAGATCGTTGTTGGCGTCAGCCCTGGGTTTGGCACCAAAATCTTCCGCACTCTGGCAGGCCATCGGCTCAGCGCCGTGCAGCGCGCGCTGAAAGCCGGAATCGAACGCGGCGGTGGCACCATGCGGCTTGTGCGTTTCTGGCATACGGCGGATACCTCGTTCCTTGGCCTGAGTGCTGCCCAGCTGTCGGGCACAGGCGTCGGCATCGGCATCCAGTCCAAGGGCACGGCGGTCATTCACCAGAAAGACCGACTGCCACATAACAATCTAGAACTCTTCTCAAACGCGCCCATTACCACACTTAAGCACTATGAAATGATGGCGTTCAACGCGACAGTCTATGCCAGGGGCAAGCTGCCCAATCCCATCATCGTCCCTACCCAGGGTGAAGCTCTGGGCGCGCGATTCCATGCCCGCGTGGCGCTGATCTATGCGATCGAAACAGACATGACGGAAGACGGTGCTACGCCCGAGGACCTTACAATAACGTTTCTGGAGGACAGCTGATGGCTGACACACCGCTCACCGCCAGCGATTACCCCATCGCCGAAACCCAGCCTGATGAGGTGATAGGAAATCGCGGCAAGGCTCTATCTTCGCTGACAATGGAGGCCGTGCTAAGCGGCGACATCAGTATGGAAGACTTACGTATCACACCTCGGGCCTTGGAACAGCAGGCCCAGATTTCCGAATCAGTAGGCCGCTCCACGCTCGCCAGAAACTTTGAGCGCGCAGCAGAGATGGCACAGATTCCACAGGACGAAGTCATGGCTATTTATGAGTTGCTACGCCCCGGCCGGGCCGCTTCAAAAGACAGCCTTTTAGATGTGGCACAAAAGTTGAGAGACGAACTGAATGCGCCCCTGTTGGCGGATTTTATTGCGGAAGCCTCGCGTTTCTACGAAATGAGAGGTCTTTTCCAAAAGCGTTATTAAGGCGCTGCCAGACAAATAAAAACTCGCATCGGATTGCTGGCACAGCCTGAATCTATGCGCTCAATAGTTGGCGCCACTCAGTAAGAGCGGCGGTTCGATTGAGCTTGAAATTGTCTCGTGAGTAG
>JABITU010000153.1 GCA_018668195.1 Tateyamaria sp.
CAAGCGGATGATCTCAGGGCTCGTTTTAAAGTACCTGAATGGGGAGTGTTTTGTCATATGGCGAGGCTACGAAACCACCCTGCTCGCTTCAACCGAGTTTAATCTGACAGTACCCGCTGGGGGCATATCCGCGCCGGTGTCCGTGACGTTCCTAAATGCGCTCAAGATGGAAAGGGCCGCATTTATTGCAACGATATCGATCTTCTTTGTCGCGATGTCAGCTGTTCAAATCCCCACTTTGATCAGCTTGGGTATCCTGACCCAAGACCGGCTTTTGTTTAGCGTTTTTGCTTTGATCCCCCTGCTTGGCGGCATGCCAATTGGGGCATGGATCGCAAGGCACGTGGATGCTGCTATCTTTGACAAGGTGGTTCTGGCGCTTTTGTTTGTCGTTGCGCTGAAGTTGATCTTCTTTCCAAATAGCTAGGTTTGTCCTGTTACGTGCGCCGCAAGTTGTGCAGGATCATTCGGCGCAGCATTTGAACGCCAAGCGATATGTAAATCAGGGCGTAACAAGAACAGATCGCGCCCATAAAGTGCACGCAGGCGCGGATCGTCAATGATCTCTTCCTGCACTGGCGCGCCGATGTCATGCAGCGCAGAGGTGATCGCGTGGCCTGCAGATACATCCTGCCCAAAGTTCAACACTGTATAACTGCGCCCGAACCCATCCAAGATCGACACGTCCGGTGCGACCCAAGCATGCGGCATGCGCACACCTGTCCAAGCGGTTGGATCGTAAGTGCGAAACAACTGTCCGGGGCCGCCAGGCTCTTCGGTGATGACAGGGCTGCCAACATAGCGATAGCCAAGTTCGGCACCGATCATTTCGTTGGTCTTGCGTTGTTCTTCGTCTGCAACCCGGACAAATTCGGCGCGGGCCACGTCCTGTTCCGCACCGCCGCTGTCCAACTCTGGCCGCCACATCGACCGCCATTTTCGCCGACCGGTCGAGGCATACCGTGAAGCGCCGATGTTGCGGTCGCCAACTTGCCTGCGCTCAACCTCGTAGGATGCCAAAAGTGCCGGTCCGCCCCAGCCTTGCAGCGATGCGGCAATTTTCCATGACAGATCAATAGCGTCTCCAATGCCGGTGTTCATACCCAACCCACCAGTCGGGATCACCAGATGGGCAGAGTCTCCAGCAAGGAAAACCCGACCGGTTCCATAACTATCGGCCAGCAAGAGGTTCTGTTTCCATTCGCCAACGTACAGCATTTCATAGTCAATCGGCTGGCCAACTACCTTTTCAAACTGCGCCGCCATCGCCGCGTCGCTATCGACCACAGCATGTAAGGTCCAATGACGGGTGGAATCCTGCATGATCAGGAAAGAGCTTGCAGCATCTGCGACATGATAATGACGCCCCTGCCCCGGTCCGGGCCCCATCGGCAAGCGGTCAAACAGATCATCGCAACGATAAAGCGCTTGGCGCATCCGCGCGATGTTCCCCTCGCCCGTAAGACTAATTCCAAGGGCGCGGCGAACGGGGCTGCCGCCACCATCGCATCCAACAAGGTAGTCCGCGCGGATGTCTTGTGCTTGCCCCGCGATATGGACTGTTGCCGTCACACCACCGGCATCTTGGGTGAGGTTTTCATATTCACAGCCGTAGATGACTTCGATAGTCGGAAGGCTCTCGGCAACTTCGCGCAACAGCGGTTCCAAAGTATATTGGGAAATCAGCTGATAAGTTTCTGCTGGCATCGATGTATCTTGGCAGGCCGCGATCTGTGCCCGCGCATCATCGACGGATGGGTAATCCAAGCGCAGCCAAGGTTCCTCGCACATTGAACGGACAATAAACACATCCATGGACACATCCGAGAGCAATCCTGCAGCGCGAATTCGCGTCGACAGCCCCATACGGCGGAAGATCTCCATCGTGCGGGCATTGCAGCGTTCCATTTTAGGCAGAAACTCTGGCCCCGGCTTTTTATCGACCAAAAGGCAGCGGATACCTTGCTGACCAAGGTCAATGGCAAGCGTCAGACCAACGGGTCCGGCACCAACGATGAGCACCTGCGTTCTGCGCAAAGTAATCTCCTTTGAAATGATTTCACCTGAGCATAGACGTGGGTACGTTCCGTTCAAAATAACATCGCGCCCTGTTCCTTTAAGTGGAACGGCGTTCTGGATTGGCTTTGTCGGCGCCAATCCAGCCTCTAGGATTTGTCCGTGAGGTGGATTACGATGTCAGAGCAAAAAACACTCCTGCGCGATTTGGTGATCGCAAGCCGCATCCTTGCCAATGAAGGGATTTGCGACGCTTTTGGCCACATCAGTGTGCGCAACCCGACCAACTCGGAACGGTTCTTTCTGGCCCGCGCAATCGCGCCCGAATTGGTGAATCTTGATGACATTATTGAATTCTATTTGGATGGAACAGCCGTGTCCGACACGCGCAAACCGTTTCTGGAGCGGTTCATCCACGGCACATTGATGGCCGCCCGCCCTGATGTGCAATCCGTGGTGCACAGCCATTCGCGGGGTGTCATTCCCTTTGGCGTGACCAACACTCCGATCCGGCCTTTGCTGCATTCCTGCGGTGTACTTGGACATGATGTACCCGTCTGGGATGCAGGGGATGCTTTTGGTGATACTAACCTTTTGATTTCCAGCAATGACATGGGCGATGATTTTGCCGCCCGGCTTGGCGATGGACGCGCAGCCCTGATGCGAGGGCACGGATCCACCGTGGTTGGCCGTTCGATCCAAGAGGCGGTCTATACGGCGATTTATCTTGACGTGAACGCACAGTTGCAAGCCGACGCAATGCAGCTGGGAACAGTGAAATATCTGACAGATGGCGAAATTGATCTGATCCAATCCCGACTGGGCGATGCCAAGCCCGGCGAAGGCTATGACCGAACCTGGCAATACTGGGCGCGCCGCGCGGGCTTTGGCTCCGACGCACCCATTCCCTAAAGCGATGGCCTTTGGCGCACGGACCCGGTCCGGCCTTGTTGCGTTTCAACACGCCGGATTTCGCAACTATTGGATCGCGCTGATTTGCACGGGTTTTGCCGTTCAAATTCAAACTGTGGCCGTGGGCTGGCAGGTCTATGATCTGACCCGCAACACTTTTGATCTTGGGCTGATTGGGCTGTCACAATTTGCCCCCGCACTTTTGCTTGTGTTCGTCACAGGCACCGTGGCGGACCGCTTTTCGCGACGCTGGATCATTGGCATCAATCTGTGCGTCATGGCAACAGGTGCAACAGGTTTGCTATTGCTGACCACCAGCGGTATCCCCCACGTTGGATTTATCTTTCTGCTGATGGCGGTATTCGGCACGGCGCGCGCATTCTATAACCCAGCCCGCCAATCCATCGTCCCAAACCTTGTGCCTCCAAACCACCTGGCCCAAGCGATTGCCACAACATCCAGCGGGGCCCAAATTTCAACCATATGCGGGCCTGTGGCGGGCGGCTTGCTTTATGGGCTTAGCCCTAATGCGGCCTATGGAACATCGGTTATCTTGTTTTTGACCTCAGCCTTGCTGGTGCTCAATCTGCCAAAACTCGCGCAAAACCTGTCGAAACGTGCGACCAACTGGGAAACGCTGAGTGCCGGATTCCGCTATATCTGGACACAAAAGGTCATCTTGGGCGCAATTTCACTGGACCTTTTTGCCGTTATCCTTGGCGGTGCGACGGCACTTTTACCTGTCTTTGCGCGCGATGTGCTTGATATTGGTCCGATAGGATTGGGTTTTTTGCGGGCAGGTCCCGGCATTGGGGCGATTATTGTCGGCCTATACCTGATGGCCAATCCGATCACTGACCACGCAGGCCGGGCGATGTTTATTGCGATTGCGATATTTGGCGTCTTTACGACAGTTTTTGCCCTATCCGAAACAGTTTGGCTGTCTATCGCTGCGCTGATCATCCTTGGCGGTGCGGATATGGTCAGTATCTTTGTGCGCAGCACGCTGATTCAGCTTTGGACGCCCGACGAGCTGCGTGGTCGGGTGAATGCGGTCAATCAGGTTTTTATCGGTGCGTCAAACGAGGTGGGGGCTTTCCGGGCCGGGTCGCTTGCGGCGGTTATGGGTCCGGTCACGGCTGTCTTGATAGGCGGTGTTGGCACGCTGATCGTTGCAGGTGTCTGGCTTAGGAAGTTTCCCGAATTAGGCCGGATCAATAAGCTGGACGGCACATGATTCCTTACCTTCATCGGAGGTATGTATAATGCCGGGGCTTTTAGGCGAAAGCCTTGCTGTTTTATCTGCGCTGTCCTTTGCGCTGTTCAACATTGTGATCTCTGGGTCGGCTGGATCACGCGGTGACAAAGGTGTGTTGTTCTCGGTCGTCGTGACTATTGGGTTTTCATTTGTCCTTTTCTTAATACTCGAGGCAGGTCGACTTGATCTAACAATTTCGCGGAACACAGCCTTGGGTGTTGGTTCTTTCGCAATGGCAGGAATTGCGGCGATGGTCTTTGGGCGTACATTAGTTTTTGACTCGATCCGAAGGCTTGGGGCAACGCGCGCGTCTGCCGTTAAACGGTTGAACCCGTTCTTCTCGGTTCTTCTGGCCGCGCTGTTCTTGTCAGAGGCCGTGACGCGATATGACTTTATCGGTCTTGTCATCATTGCCATCGCCTTCGGCATTTTGATCCAAACCAGTTTTAGAAAAGGCCAAGTTGGCAGTGATGCACCACGACCCATTGCTTATATGATCGGCGCAGGGGCCGCTTTGGCCTATGCGGTGTCCTATATTTTTCGAAAGGCCGGGCTGAACGTGATGGACGCTCCGGCACTTGGTACTTTCATCAGTGCCCTATCTGGCTTTCTTGGCTTTGCAATCATGGCTGCTTTTTCGGCGCGGTACAGGCCGATGTTCACGAATCTGTTTAAGAATATCGACCGCCACATAATGGCCGCCGCTGTTCTGGTGTCGATGGGGCAGATTCTGATGTTCGCTGCCTTGGCCTATGAAAAGGTATCCACAGTCGTGATGATTTCATCGCTAGAAGTGTTCTTTTCAATCTTCCTTGCCACCGTTGTCTTCCGAACAGAGGCGCGCCCTGCCCCGACAATCCTTGTCGCCGCGGCCCTTGCAGTCATTGGTGTTGTTCTTGTTGCATCTGCATAGTTCACACACATCTGTCGTTCCCTCATATGGAACGCCGTCCCATTGACTGAAAATCTGGACGCGCCTAACATCTTAACGCAAGGGCGTATCTGGGAGGAAAGCCCGAGGAAAGATGCAATTGCAACGCGGGCGCAGGCCGATTGAGCATATGTCCGTTGATTTAGTCTAACTTAGCTTCAAGTGGCACCATACCCTTGGCCCCACATGAAAAACGATAAGAAAAAGCAGCGTAAGATATCCGTTAAAAGACGCGACGCTGACAGTACGGAAAGAAAACTCTCAGGGAGGAAACATGAGACGCACATTTCTTAAGTCCGCGACGGCCGCTGTTGTAGCGATCACAACACTTGGCTTCGGCACAACAGTTGCAGCGCAAGACGCTGCAGAGTTTTACAAAGACAACGTCATCAAATGGATTGTACCTTACGATCCCGGTGGCGGTTATGATGAATACAGCCGCATCATCATTCCTTACTTTGAAAAATATTCCGGCGCGCGTGTCGACATTGTCAACCTTCCCGGTTCTGGCGGCATGAAAGGTGCGGTGGAAATTTTTAACTCGCCTGCTGACGGTCTGACCGTTGGGATCATCAATGGATCTGCCATGGTAACAAACCAATTGGCTGAAATTGAGGGCGCGACTTACAAGGTTGGCGACTATAATTATCTGGGTCGCATCGTGGCAGACAAGCGCGTTATGGTTGCAAGTGAATCGTCAGGCACCACGTCATTTGAAGACCTGATGAACAACGGCATAACAGAAATCGTGGGTGCAACCGGTCTTGGCGGGTCAACTTATGTTGACGCGGTGATCACTGGCGAGGTGCTGGCAATCGACCAGCGCGTTGTCCACGGTTTTGACCGCTCTGGCGATATCCGCACGGCGATGTTGCGCGGTGACGTGCAAACAATGTGGGGATCGCTTGGTTCAGCGCTCAGCGGGATCGAAGACGGTGATCTGAAGATTATCCTGCATGGTGAGAAAGTCGCGACTGGCATGCTGGAAGGTATCCCGTCGATCTATGACATCGCGATGACGATGGATGATGGCGAAAAGCGCGTCAAAATCCTTGAAAGCTGGGAGGCACTTTCAGCTGTTGGACGTCCGGTTGCCGCTCCTCCGGGTATCCCAGAGGACCGTTTGGCATTTCTGCGCGAAGCCTTCGCGCAGGCCATGAACGATCCGGAGTTCGTTGCTGGCTCGCTCGAATCTGATCGTGAGCTGTCCTTTGCAAATGGTGAAGATATGTCGCGCATCGCTAAATCTGCAACAGAGCTTGAGCCGGATGTGGCCGAGCTTTTCGTCAAGGCTATCCGCGGCGAAATCTAAGCAGACAAATCGTCTGACACACCCCCGCCGGATAAACCGGCGGGGGTCTTTTTGGGGCAGGACCGGTAATAATGACTATCTTTCAGGGCATGGCCAGTGGCTTCTTTCAATCCACAAGTTTAACCGTTTTTCCATATCTCTTTGCCGGCTCGATTTTCGGCTTGATCATTGGCGTGATCCCCGGCCTATCCGGTCACTTCGCGATGGCGATGGCGGTAACTTTCCTTTACACGATGGAACCCGCAGCCGGTATTGCGTTTATCCTTGCGGCACATGCGACAGTGGCCCAAGGCGGCGGACTGACCGCTATTCTATTCTCGACGCCGGGCACGGGTCAGAACGCCGCGACCTTGCTGGATGGCCCGCCGATGCGCGACAAAGGCGAGGCCGGGATCGCAGTTGGTGCTGCCATGGCATCGTGCTTTTTGGGCGCAACCTTTGGCGCGATTGTTCTGGCACTTCTGATCCCTGTCTTGCGTGAAGTGGTATTATTCTTTGGCCCGCCCGAGGTTTTCGTCCTGGCCTTTCTGGCCCTGACATTCGTTGCCGTCCTTGGAAAAGAGGATATGACCCGCAGTCTGATTGCCGCCCTTTTGGGTATGCTGCTGGCGATGGTCGGCGTCGACAATGTGACCAATACTTTCCGCTTTACCATGGGATCCGAGCGCCTTGCTGACGGGTTGCAACTTGTTCCCGTGATATTAGGGCTTTTTGCCGTCGCCGAGATGATTGACCTCTGGGTTCGTGGCGGGACACTCGCGAAAGATGTGCCCACGGCCTTGTCGGCAAAGGAGACACAAAAACAAATCTTCAAAGGCATCGGCTTGGCGTTCAAGAATTGGTGGCTGGTGATGCGCTGTTCGGCCATCGGCACTGGGATGGGTCTGATTCCGGGCCTTGGCTCGGCGCCTGCGGCCTTTGTGGCTTACGGCCATGCCAAACAATCGTCCCCTGACAGGGACACATTTGGCAAAGGCAACGTCAAAGGGGTCATCGGTCCGGAGGCTGCGAACGACGCGGTCGAAGGTGGCGCGCTTGCTTCTACACTGGCCTTCGGCATTCCCGGATCGTCGTCAATGGCGATTTTGCTGTCGGGCCTGTTCATTCTCGGCCTAGAGACCGGCCCCCGGATGTTGAACCAGAATGTCGACATTGTATTTCTGATGATTTTCACCATCATCTTTGGCAACCTGATTGGCACAATCATTGGCATGTTCCTGGTCAACCCCTTGTCGCGGGCAACCTCGATCCGGGCGTCTGTCATGGTGCCGGTTCTGATGTCTGTCATCGCGACGGGTGCCTTTGCGGGTGAACGGGCGATTTTTGATATCAGCATCGCGATTGTGTTCGGCATTGTTGGCTATGCGATGAAGGTCCTGAACTATTCGCGCGCTGCCTTGTTGATCGGCTTCGTACTTGGATTTGCGGTCGAGAAGAACCTGTATCTGGCACTGCTTCTGGATGGGCCGTTGTTTATCATGCAACCCATTCCGTTAGGACTGATGACCGTCACGATCGTCTTCTTGGGCTGGAATATTTACACAATCTATCGTGATCGCAAAAGGGTCATACCAAAATGAACAACGATACAGATCCTGATGCCGCACAGGCTAAAGCGACAGCAAAAGACAAGCGCGGCAATCTTTACGCCGCTGAGATTTGCTTTCTTGCCTTCATAGGCGTCATCGTTGTCGCAGCCTTTCTGGAGGCGACGAGCTATAAGATCGTGTCGTCCAGAACACCGTTCGTGATCATGGTACCATTACTGGCCCTGATAGCGATCCACGCGAGCAGACTATGGCGTATTCGGTCAGAGTTCCACCCGGGGCGCCGTATTGGGGGTGCGCTTCGCGGTGTTAATAACGCCTTAAACAAGATCGTGGGCTTTTCGGTGTGGATGATCGGGATGCTTGTCGTGATCGCTGTTCTTGGTCACTACGCAGGTATCTTCATGTTGTGCATTATCCTGATGCGGTTTCTCGAGGCTGAAAGCTGGGTGCTTACTTTGGCAGTCGCTGCTGGCACTGTCCTGTTCATCTATGGCGTGTTTGAAATTGCCTTCAACATCGACCTCTACCGCGGCCTGATCCCGCGCTATTTAATGGGCTTCCGGGACTTCTAACCGCTTTTAGTTGCCCGAATCGCGGCCGTTTCGCGACCTTGGCGCGAGTCGATCCAAACGTCTATGAGGTAGGGGCGCCCGTCTCGTAATGCTGCAACTCCGGAGGCTATCGCTTTATTCAGCTCGGCTATCGTCTTGATAGGACCGTCTGCTTCGACTCCTTGCGCGCGGGCCATGCCGGCAATGTCGGGTGCTGGACCATCAAGCCGCTGACCAACCCATGCATTCGCGGTATTGCGGCCACGGGTTTTCGCCACGCTTTCCTGGTGCAGTTCGTCGTTGAAGTATGACCGGTTGTTGCCGATCACAAAAAGCACAGGCAAGGCGTATTTGGCCGCCGTCCAAAGCGCCGTTACGCCCATAAGTGTATCACCGTCCCCCAAAGTCGCGATGACAAGCCGCCCCGACCCTTTCAGGGCCAAGGCAGCCCCCACCGCAAGTCCCGGACCGCTGCCAATCCCTCCGCCGCCATCTTTGCCAAGAAAATCCATCGGATCATGCTGGGGCCACAGATCATGCGGCCAGCTGCGCGCCAATGCGGGGAAAGTTACCGGCGTATCGCCAACCTCGTGCTTCAACGCGGTGGCAATATCGCGGAAGGTCAGGCTATCGCCTTCGGCTGCTGCGGGTGGCGCAGTCTTTGGCACCGGCGGTGCGGCTTTGGTGGCGTATGGGAGGGCGGTGAGTAGGTCTTCGGCCAATGGATCGCCGGGGCAGTTGAATTCGATATCAACGGCGGGCAGTCCGAAATGTTCCTGCCCGAACCCACGGTGCAACTGCGTTTCATCACTCGCGTGAATAACGGTCGCTTTGGTGCCTTCGGTCCCGAAGGCCTGCAACAGGATCCCGCCAAGGTCGACCCACCCCAAGCTGAGGATTACATCCGCTCGCTCCAGTGCCTTGCCCACAGCAGAGGACAGTTTATTGATCGGAGCGCCCACATGATTGATATGATCTGTTGGAACCATCGTGCCGACCTTCAGGTCAGATACCATCATCGCGCCACAACGTTCGGCCAAGGCCACCCGCGTTTGCATTGCGGCCTTCGTACGCGCCCCGCGGCCCATCAGAATGACAGGTGACTTGGCTTCGCTTAGGACGTTTGCAGCCTGCGCAACGCGTGCAGGATCGGGTCGCGGTGCAGCCAAGGGGAAATGTCGTACAAGGTCGGGCCATGTCATATCCGGATCGACAGGCGCTTCCTGCCAACCGGCATCGAGATTGATATAAACAGGCGCCATCGGGCTAGTGTTAGTGATCTTCCACCCGCGGGCCATCGCCTCAGGCAAGGCCTTGGCCGATCCTGGCTGATCATCCCATTTGGTAAATGACCGAATCAACGCGCCCTGATCCTGCGTGCTGTGCAGCCAGTCGATCCACGGCCTGCGCTGGGACGCATCGAGAGGGCCAGTCGCCCCGAGGATCAACATCGGCGCGCGGTCGCCCCATGCGTTGAAGATTGCCATAGAGCCATGCATCAGACCGACATTTGAATGCAGTGCCACGGCCATCGCTTGTCCAGTGACTTTTGCATAGCCATGGGCAATCGCAACCGCGTGTTCTTCGTGCAAGCAAAGCAACATCTCGGGCCGTTCGTTGCCAAGGTGGTTCACCAGACTGTCGTGAAAACCGCGATAGCTGGCACCGGGGGTCAGCGCGATCCACGGGATGTCCAAACGACGCAGCATTTGGGCTGCTACATCTGACCCCCATCCAACGGTTTCATCCAACGGACCGGCAACAGGCTCGGCCTTCGAAATTGACTTACGATCACCGCCTTGCGCCATGTCTGGCCTCCCCAACTGCCCATGCTTCTACCTCACGGTAGCCCCCTGTTTAAGGTCCTGTCAAAATACGAAATCCAGAAAGTGTGGTCGATGAAAGTTCGTTCTCCTATATGGAACTCTATTCCACATAGATTGACGGACCGATTTGACTGCGACATGCTGCACTTGAGTTTCAGCTTGTTTTGGGGAGGGCCTAGATGCCACACGACATGGACGACACTGTTCATTGGCACGAGCCACAGCGCGGAGAGCGAGCCGGGTATGGCAAATTTGGGCAACCGCAATCTGACTACGACAAGTTCATGGAATCCGAAGGTATTCCGGTGTTTCGCGGGATTGGGATCAAGTCTGTCTTTGACCTAGAACTTGCCGATTGGCCCCGGATGGGCGGGCGTGGCAGCTATATTCAGCTGTACGGCACCGAAGGAAAATGGGGACAGTATGTTGTCGAGGTTCCCGGCGCCGGGGCGCTGAATACTGAAAAGCACTTGTACGAGGAAATCTTTCTTGTTGCCTCTGGCCGTGGCACGACAGAAGTTTGGCTGGAAGAAGGCGGCGAAAAGCATGTCTTCGAATGGCAAAGAGGATCGCTGTTTTCGATCCCCGTGAATGCCTATCACCGCATCGTTAATGCCACAGCAGAGCCTGCTTTGCTTATCGGCGGCACGACCGCCCCGAACCTGATGAACCTGCTGGGTGACACCGAACTGATCTACAATTGCCCATACAAAATGACAAGCCGGTTCTCTGGGACGGATGATTTTTACAAGTATAAAGAAGACCTTGAGCCCGATCCGATCCGCGGTCTTGCGATGCGCCGCACCAATCTCGTGCCCGATGTGATCGACTGCGACCTGCCTCTCGATAACCGGCGCTCTCCGGGCTATCGGCGGGTAGAGCCTTTCATGACAGGCAACAAATTCTACTTGTGGCTTGCGCAGCACGAAACAGGAAAATATTCGAAGGGGCACGCGCATACGTCCGCGGCCGTCCTGATCTGCATTAAGGGCAAAGGTTATACCTATACGTGGCCGGAACGCGCCGGGGAAACGCCGTTCGAAGACGGCAAGGGCGATTTAGTCCAACGGCTGGATTACGAACAATTCGGTATGGTTACGGCCGCACCGGGAGGGGAACGCTGGTATCACCAGCACTTCAATTCGTCTTCGGAACCGTTCCGTCTGACGGCTTGGTTCGGGCCGAACCATCCGTCGCTGGTCACTGGGTTGCCGCCAGGCGCCAAACAGATCGACTACACCGCGATGGACGTTACGGAAGGTGGCACGGCGATCCCCTATTGGATGGAAGACAAGAAATTGCGGACCGAGTTTGAAACGCTGATCGAATCCAATGGCGGCAAAAGTCGGATGGACCCCGCCCTTTACGACAAGCCCGACGACCAGTGACAAAGGCGATGCACCCAGACGAGTTAGACGACGGTGGGCGCATCCACTTTTCGAGCGCTGGGCGTTCGTTGATTGAAGAGGATCAGATTGAGCTGACCAGTGTTGGCGTTGATATCGGGTCCTCTACATCGCATCTTTTGGTGTCCGTGCTCACGCTAGAGCGGATGGATACGCGCTATGTCGTGACAGGGCGCGAGGTTCGGTTTGAATCAGAAATTTTGCTGACTCCCTATGCGGAAGGCAATACGATTGATGCGGATGCTTTGGCCCGTTTCATTGATGCGCAGTATGTAGCCTCGGGCCTGACGCCAGAGGATATCGACACGGGTGCTTTGATCCTAACGGGAGTCGCTGCGCGCCGCTCTAACGCCCGCGCTATCGGTGAGATTTTCGCAGCGCAGGCGGGCAAGTTTGTAGCCGTCAGCGCGGGCGACGCACTTGAAACGCTGATGGCAGCCCATGGGTCTGGCGCTGTCGCTTTGTCCGAACAGTTGGGGACTGTCCTCAATATTGACGTTGGTGGCGGAACCACAAAGATTGCGCTTTGTCGTGACGGTGAGATCGTAGCGCGGACAGCACTTGATGCAGGGGCGCGGCTGATTGTGATTGGTGCAGACGACAGGATTACGCGGCTTGAACCATTCGGCGCGCAGTACCTGTCTGAAATGGGCGTTAACCTTGGTGTCGGTGACATTCTGTCTGCAGACACCCGCAGCGACATAGCAAGCCGGATGGCTTCGGCTATTCTGTTGGCGGCGCGTGGCGAAGATGTGCCCGGCTTCATGCGTCTGCCGCAGCTCACGCAGGCTCCTGCCCTCGGCCAAATTGTCTTTTCCGGCGGCGTGTCCGAATTTCTGAACGGCAGCGGCGACGATACTGGCGATCTTGGGCCAGAACTGGCCCGCGCCTTGTCCGCGCTGGTGTTGGAACAAGGCTTTCAAGTCTCGCCTGCCCGACAAGGCATTCGCGCGACGGTCGTTGGCGCTTCACAATATACGGTGCAGGTGTCTGGCTCGACGATCTATCTGGACCCGGACGACTCGCTCCCTTTGCGCAACCTCGCGGTCATTGCCCCAACAGTCACACTGGGCGATGAGATTGACGCGACAGAGATAGCATGTGCGATCCAAGATGCCCTAGCCCGGCTTGATTTGCAGGACGGTGACACGCCTGTCGCTGTCGCTGTGCCTTGGCAGGGATCTGCAAGCTATGCGCGGCTGCGCGCTTTGGGCCAAGGGCTTGTCACTGGCCTGGCGCCCGTACTGGAAAAGCGGCACCCTTTGGTCATTGTCAGTGCAGGCGACATCGGTGGGCTGATCGGCATGCAGTGCCGCAGCGAAGAAAAAGTGCCCGGTGCCATCGTTTCGATTGACGGAATTGCGCTTTCAGAATTCGATTTCATCGATATCGGCGAAGTGTTGCGGGCAACCGGCGCAACACCAGTCGTCGTCAAATCGCTATTGTTCCCGACGGAGTAATGATGGACGAACCCGATCCCCTTCAAGCCCCGCGGATTGTGACATCAATCTGGCCTGCAGTGCTGTTGTTGGCATTCGCAATTGTGACGTTCGTCGTTGCGCAAGGTTATTCAGCAACATCTGCGCGGTTCCCGTCAATGGTCGCAGGCGCGATGATCGTTTTGTCCGTGTTTGATATCTGGAGCCGGACAAATCTGCCCGGTGCCAATACTGTTAAAACATTCGGGGGCACGGGTTTTCGCCAACGCGAGATGATGCATAACCCAAGCTTTGCCAAGCAGGCAGAATGTCTGGGCTGGATTGCTACCGCTTTTGCGATGATGGCGGCAATTGGGATTCTTGCCGCCTCACCGGTATTTTGTGCATCTTACGTGCGTTTTAAAGGAAACCGATCGTTTTCCGTTTCTGTTGGCGTTGGAATTGGCGTGCTGATTTTTCAGTTCGCAGTGTTTGAATGGGCTTTGAATTACGAACTTTATCGTGGCCTGTTCTTTACGAAAGGTGGCGTCTCCGCGTGGTGACGGCGCTTGAAAACAAGGGAGGAAGTAAAATGAAGAAGTTTCTAGTAACAGGCGCAACAGCCGTTGCCCTGGTGACCGGAGGAGCCGCACACGCGGAATTCCCAATGGATGACAATATCACATTCGTGATTCCCTACAGCCCCGGCGGTGGATTTGACACGATTGTGCGCCAATTCGCACCCGCAATGGAGCGAACAATGGGCACCACTGTCGTTCCTGAGAACATCTCAGGCGCGGGCGGTGCCCGTGGTGGACAATCCGTGCACCGTGCAGATGCAGATGGATATACCATCGGGATCTATAACATTCCCGGCCTAACCGTGAACGAAGTCCTTGGAATGGATCAAGGCTTTAAGCTGGATGAAGTCACTTGGCTGGCAAACCTTGCAGTAGAAACCTATGCGCTTGCCGTAGCTGCCGATAGTGGCATCAATTCGGTCGAAGATCTGTGCGCATTAGATCAGCCCGCCAAGATGTCGGATACCGGCGCCACATCAACAGCCGCTGTTACAACGCGGATTACATTTGGTATCCTAGGTTGTGATATCGTTGACGTCACAGGCTACGCCGGTTCGAACGACGCTATGATCGCTGTGATCAGTGGTGAGGTGAACGCTACAATCAAGCCTATCACATCGCTGACGAAATACCTTGATGGTGATGGTGGGACAGGAGACATGAAACTGATCCTGACATTAACCACCGAAGAAGCCGTGTCAGGCGTTCCGACTGCGACTGATATCGGACACCCCGAACTGGCCAAATTCACACTGAACCGCGTGATTGGTGGCCCTCCAGGTATGCCAGCCGAGGTGGTATCCGCACTTGAAGAAGGCCTGCGGGCTGCATCCGAAGACCCAGAAGTCACGGCTTGGGCCGAAGGTGCAGGCGTTGGGCTTGAATTCATGAACACTGCCGACACCACGACGCTGATGAATGATTTAAGCTCTTTCTATCAGCAATACAAAGACCTTGCGGCTGTCGCAGAGTAACATACGCGACGCGCCATTCTTAGGGGTGGCGCGTCCGATAGACTGGATATCGACATGGGCTTAGACGCACTTCTTGACGCTTTCTTATCTGTCCTGAATGGAGGCAGCTTAACGTTCCTGATGGCTGGCGTATTGCTTGGCCTGACCTTTGGCGTGATCCCCGGCTTGGGCGGCACGACGGCTTTGGCGCTGTTGATTCCTGTGACCTACACGCTAGACCCGCTTTCGGCGATGTATCTGGCGGGCGGCGTCATGGGGGCGACGTCATTTGGTGGCTCTATATCTGCGATCCTTTTGAACACGCCAGGAACCGCACCTAATGCGGCGACTTGCTTTGATGGCTATCCGCTTGCGCGGCAGGGTAAGGCTGGAATGGCGATTGGGGCATCAGCGACAGCCTCTGCGTTGGGGGGCTTGATCGGGCTGTTCACATTGCTGCTGTTCATTCCGGTCGCACGCGAAGTTGTCCTGAGTTTTGGATCTTCGGAATTCTTTCTTTTGACCGTCCTAGGGCTTGCCGCAATTGCCGTTTCAATCAAGGGCAAGCTTTTGCGCGGCCTGATTGCGGCCTGTATCGGTCTGTTGCTTGCCTTCACCGGGGCCAACCAATTTACGGGCGAAACGCGGTTCACAGGTGGGATCAATTATCTATGGGAAGGAATCCCTTTGGTTCCTGCCCTGACCGGATTATTCGCGATTAGTCAAATGATCGAACTGGCGCTTAAGGGCGGCTCTGTCGCTGACGATGAGACGGTGAAAGAAGCCAAGAATATGAGAATCACAGGGGTGTCTGAGGGCGTGTTTGCGGTCTTCAAGCACTGGCCTGTCCTTTTGCGCGGTTCCTTGATCGGCACGGTCATTGGCGCAATCCCCGGACTTGGCGGCACTGTCGCGTCGTTCCTGAGCTATTCATCTACGGCCCAAACAGCCAAGGATCGCGATACCTTTGGCAAAGGTAATATCAAAGGCGTGATCGCACCCGAAGCAGCCAATAACGCCAAAGACGGCGGCTCGCTTATTCCGACGGTCGCCTTTGGCATCCCCGGAAGCGCAGAAACGGCTGTATTCCTAGGTATCCTTGTCCTGCACGGGATCGAACCTGGCCCGCAAATTCTTTTGCAAAACGAACGTGAAATCTATGGGTTGATTGTTGCCCTAACCGTATCCGCGATTGCAGCATCCGTACTGGGTCTGATATTTGCGCGCCTCCTCGTTCTTATTACAAGGATCGATGTGAACATTGTGGTTCCAGTCGTCGTGACCTTGTCATTAACAGGTGTCTACGTGCTTGAAGGGCGCATGGCAGATGTGGCCGTTGCCACGATCATTGGTATTTTCGGCTATCTGATGATCCGCTTTGACTACCCCAGACTGACACTGGTCATCGCTTTTGTTTTGGGCGAAATTGCCGAACGATCCTATCATCAAGTCCGCCTCATCTCGGATGGGAACGTCATGGAATATATGTTGGGTCGCCCGATTTCGGTTATTTTGATCATTGCGACAATTATAACATTCTTCTTGCCAGCCATGCGCAAACTACCTTGGCGGCGTATGGTGGGTCGCGCGATATGAGCGAGTTTGATCGTTGGGAAGGACGCTTTGCTGCAGAAGAATACGTCTTTGGCACAGCGCCCAATCAATTTCTAAGCCAGCAAGCCAAGCATTTGGTTGCTGGTGCGAAAGCGCTTTCGATTGCAGATGGCGAAGGGCGCAACGGGGTTTGGCTCGCTGAACAAGGCCTTCAGGTCACGGCGCAAGACTTCTCGCCTACGGCGCAAAACAAGGCCCGCAAATTGGCACAAACGCGGGGTGTGGACCTGACGTTCGAACTGTCAGATCTGACTAAGCGCCGGTGGGAGCCAGACACCTACGATGTAGTCGTCGGCATATTCTTCCAGTTCCTTTCGCCTGTCGATCGCGCCGCAGCGTTCATGGGTATTCGCGACACGCTAAAGCCCGACGGGCTTTTGTTGATCGAAGGCTACGGCCCAAAGCAACTCGAGTATGGCACAGGCGGCCCGAAGATTCTGGAAAACCTTTATACCGAAGACATGCTCTGCGAAGCATTCGACGGGTTCACCGATCTTAGCGTCATTGCCTATGATGAAGAGGTTTCAGAAGGTGCCGGCCATCATGGCCTCTCTGCCCTTGTTGACGTGATCGGACGGAAATAACCTACGGGGCTTCGATCATCACAGCTGTATCATGCGGTACAACTTTGTAGGTCTTGATTTCGATAATACATGGTGGCGCCACGACAGCACCATCACGAATGTCGAACTTACCTTGATGGAAGTCGCATTCTATGACGTGCCCTTCCAGATAGCCTTCTGATAATTCACCGGGACCGTGGGTGCACATATTGTCCGTCACGTAGAATGCGCCGTCGACATGATAGACCGCCAGTTCTAGATCGCCTTTGTCAACGCGGATTACCTCGCCATCTGATACATCGTCTTTGGCGCAGATTTCGATTTGGTTGCTCGCTTCGGCCATCTTTTTTTCCAATCTTTCTTGGTCGCATGGTCTCGCAAAATTAGCGCAGGACCAGCCAAGAGAAACCCGTCGATCCGAATGCGTCCCGCATAGAAGAATGTAGTTCTGCAAAACTTGTTTTGCGGTGCGACTGCGTGAAAAGATGAGACATGGATGAAAAAAAAGACACCCCCGAAACCGAAGCCGAAATCGGCCCTGCAGGTTACTATCACAGCCAAAAGGACCGCATCTTTGTGCGGGCCATCCAAGGCGAATACAATCTGCAATGGGAGCTGGATCGCGTGCGCGCCATGCCCCGTGTCCGCAAGGCCAAAGACATTAAATTCGTGGACGGCCCACAGGCCTACTCACGCCATTACGTGGAACCCAAAGATGGCATCAGCCAGCTGTTCCATTTGCACCTTGAAGAATACGGCCCCGGCGGCAAAAGCCAGAAGCATGGGCACGTGAACGAAGCGGCGTTCTATATCCTTGACGGTGAAGGATATGAAATACACGACGACATTCGCTATGATTGGAAAGCCGGTGATGTGGCCATTGTGCACAACAACTGCGTCCACCAGCACTTCAACGCCTCTGACACCAAGCCCGCCCGCGCGCTTGTGCTGAAAACCAAACCGATGTTCGTCTTCATGAACATGCTGTTCCAAAAAACTGTTGAGCCGCGTGATACCTTCCCCGCCCCTGGTGGCGAGGATTTCGTCGTGCGCGAGGAAGAAGAAGATCACAACCATCCCGAGGGGGGCTATTAATGGCGTGGGATGAAGTAAGCAGTTGGCTTGAGGGTATTGAAAACCAACCCTTGTACCAAGACCTTTTGGATGACGCTGCCGCCCGCCCAGCCCGCGATGCAGAGCGAAAGAAGGTAGTACATCCGCATGAAATGCCCTGGGATATGTCTCGGCAGGGCCTACTGAAGCACCTGATCAATGAGAGCATGAACACCCGCATTGAAACGGTCGATGCCTACATGCAGATCGTGCCGCCAGGGTCCAAGTCTGGCAAGCACCGGCATTTGGCGGAAGAGTGTCTTTATGTGCTTGAAGGCAAAGGCTATGATTTGCATCAGGATTGTGATGTGGAGATTACTGACACCTATTTCTGGAAACCGCAGGATAAGGTGTCACGCTGGGAATACGAAGCGGGCGATGTCATCTATGTGCCGCCGAACACGATCCACCAGCATTTTAATGCGGACCCAGAAAAACCTCTCCGCTTGATTTCCGTTATTAACCGTATCTTCAAGCAATGTGGCCTGAACGATCTGGAACAGATCGAAGACGCGCCCGAATATGACCCAGCGGTCATATTATCACCGGAACTGGTCCGAGATTTTTTGCGCGGAAAAGCCTGACAATATAGGAGGGCCTGTCGATGTTTGGTGCCCTCCTGTCTCTGGCCTCTGCGGCATTTTTTGGCTTGAACAATGCAACGATTCGCCGTGGCGTTATCAAGGGATCTGTCCTGCAAGCAATGGTGATCACGGTACCTTTCGGGGTGCCAATGTTTGCTGTCATTGCCTTCTTTATGGGCGGATTCGAGGCCATGGCCAGATGGGGCGTTGCCCCGTGGCTATGGATGATTCTTGCCGGACTCGTTCATTTTGTCATCGGCCGTTATGGCAATTATAAAGCAACGCAGCTTTTGGGTTCGACCCTCTCAACCCCCATTCAGCAGTTGTCGATTGTTCTGGCCCTTGTATTGGCCGTGGGATTTCTTGGTGAGACCGTCAACCTGATGAATATCATCGGTATTGCGCTGGTTGTAGTTGGTCCGATGATCGTCGTGAGGCGGAAGAAAGCCGTAACCCAAGCCGGCACCAAAAAAGAGTTCATTCCAAACTATAGACCCGGGCTGTTTTGGGGCGCGGTCTGCGCCTTCGGCTATGGCACAAGCCCATTGTTCGTCGCGCTTGGGATCGGCGATGGCGGGATCGCGGACAGTGTTGGCGGCTTGCTGGTGTCTTATGTCGCAGCCACAATCGTTTTGATTTTATGGGTCATCGCAGCACGCCAAACCGGCGCAGTTTCAGGCCTTGATCGCAGCACACGGGGCTGGTTCCTGCTTTCGACGCTGTTTGTCGCCCTTTCGCAGTTCTTCCGCTATGTGGCTTTGGCGGTAGCCCCGGTCACGGTAGTCGTGCCGATCCAACGTCTTTCCGTGGTCTTCAGACTGATCTTTAACGCTATTTTGAACCGCGAACACGAGGTATTTGACCGCTGGGTTATCGGTTCGATCATGCTATCGGTTGTGGGGACTGTCGCGCTTGCTGGCGACACACCCACGTTGCTTGCCTGGCTTGGATTTAAAAACCAAAACTGGCTTGCGCAACCGTTATTCTGACGCGCTATCTATGGCTTTTTTTTAACCTGCGTCAGTCATCGTTTTCATCGCAAGGCCCGGCAGATCAGCGCGGCTTATACCTTTTGCTTCCAACTGTGCGTCAGTCATCGCATCTAAGTCCGTATAAACGCGATAAGCCTGATAGCCAGATGTCATACCCTGGAAAGCGGCACGCAATCGCCTGAACCCAAACACAACAAAGTTCGGTGAAGCTTCAAAGCTACCGCGGGTTGCTGTAAAATCGCTCATAATATTTCTCCTTTTGCTGCACTGCAGTATAGGGTGAAATCATTTATTTTCAACGAAAAAGGCGCGTATTCATAGCGGGTATGCAGCAGATGCATTGCTATAAGACGCGCGCCTTGAGTGCAGCATCAAGGCGGGGATAAACTCTGCGGGCGTTGCCTTCAAAGACCTTTGCGCGCTCTGCGTCAGTTATGTCCAAGGCATCAATGTAACGTTTGGTGTCATCAAAGTTATGCCCGGATTCGGGGTCAACGCCCTTTACCGCGCCAAACATTTCTGAGGCAAACAAGATGTTGTCAATGTCGATCACTTTGAACAGGCAGTCAATTCCGGGCTGATGATAAACACATGTATCAAAGTAGACGTTACGCATCACATGGTCGCGCAGCGGTGGTTTGCCCATCATATCCGCCAAGCCCCGGTAGCGCCCCCAGTGATAAGGCACTGCACCGCCACCATGCGGAATGATCAGGCGTAAGTCGGGGAAGTCGGCAAACAAATCGCCTTGCAGGAATTGCATGAAGGCCGTGGTGTCAGCGTTGATGTAATGTGCTCCAGTCATGTGAAAGTTTGCATTACATGATCCAGAAACATGGATCATCGCGGGAACGTCCAGTTCGACCATCTTTTCAAAAAACGGATACCATGCGCGGTCGGTCAGCGGCACACCCGTCCACATGCCCCCACTTGGATCAGGATTCAGGTTACAACCGACAAAGCCGAGTTCCGTGACGCAGCGCTCCAATTCCTCAATAGCATTTGCAATTGGTACTTTTGGGTTCTGCGGCAACTGGCAGACGCCGATGAAGTTATCCGGGAAAAGATGCGTGACCCGATGGATCATATCGTTGCTGTGCCGGGTCCAGACCTTTGACACGGCCTCGTCCCCGATATGGTGGCCCATACCCGATGCGCGCGGGCTGAAGATCGTCATATCCGCCCCGCGATCTTTCAACGCTTTCAGCTGATTGGCTTCTACACTTTCGCGGATTTCATCATCAGAGATTTCGGGAAACGATGGCATTGGGCCGCCAGTTTCAAAGGCTGCAACCTGCGCCTTGCGGAAATCCATGAACGGCTTTGGTTCGGTCGTGTAGTGCCCGTGGCAATCAATAATCATTGGCCGCGCTCCCAGTCTGCTTGACTGACATAGGTCAGCCCTTTTTCCTTAAGACGGCCGCGCATGTCATTGACATCAAGACCCAATTCACCTGCCTGATACCGAAGGCGGGATTGTTCTTCTTTTTCGATGCGCGCCTGCGACGCTTTCACAACCGCCCCGGCCGTCAAACGCGGCACAACAACAACGCCATCGTCATCCGCCACGATCACATCTCCGGGCCGTACGATTTCATCGCCGCAGGACACCGGGACATTCACATCACCCAAGACTTCCTTGACTGTTCCATGCGCCGAGATCGAGCGGGACCAGACCGGAAATCCTAAAGCCTCTAGATCGCGGATATCTCGGCACCCAGCATCAAGGATCAAACCCGTGACACCGTGCGCTTTCAATGAAGTACCCAGTAGATCGCCAAAGTACCCCGAATGCGATTCGGAAATTGTGGCGGCAACAAGCACATCGCCTGGTTGGCATTGTTCAACCGCGACATGGATCATCCAGTTGTCACCGGGGGCTAAGGTGCATGTCACCACCGTCCCGCTGATCGCGGCACCTTTGTAGATCGGGCGCAGCCGATGGTGCATCAGCCCGGTGCGGCCCTGAGCTTCATGCACGGTGGCGACACCATATTGCGCCAAGGCTTTGGTGGCTTCTGCATCTGCGCGTTTGATATCTGTTACGACAACCGGCATGGCAGCTCCTCTTGTCAGGCGGTTTGAAGGGCGCGGCAGGATGCGAACCCTTCGGTTAATTCGGCGCGGTCAAGGTTGCGCCCAATGATGACCATACGCGATGATCTTACATCTTCAGACCATGGCGCACCAAGAACACCTTCGTACATCATATGCACAGATTGAATGATGATGCGACGCTCTTGGTCTTTGACACTCAAGACACCCTTCAGCCGCAAAATATCCGCGCCACGCAACATCAAAAGCCTTTCAAGCCAAGCCTCTAGGGCGACATCATCTAGCGGGTCTTTGCTTTCCAACGTGACGCATGCGATTCCATTTGCGGCGACATGATCATGGTGGTGATCGGTGATATTCATATCTACAGCGATCCGCTCTAATGAAAAGCTGTGCGTATCCAAGATGCAGGTGTGGTCGATCACCCCGCGGTTGGTGCGATGAATTTGCGCATGCGGGTTCAGGTCGCGCAGCGCCTTTTCTGTGCCTTCCACATCAAACCCATCAGCCACCTTGTTCAGGACAATCACGCTCGCCAATGCAACCTGATCCGCAGCATCTACACTATCCTCAAGCCGTGCAGCGATATGTGCCGCGTCAACAACCGTGACGAC
>JABITU010000154.1 GCA_018668195.1 Tateyamaria sp.
GCCAGGGTGTTCAACCCTGACGCCAAACATAACTTGAATGGCACCACAATCGAAGCGGATCAGTCGGAAGCGGCCTTGCCGGAAATCGCTGCAACCCAGTTGCCAGATAAATCCGATCCGGAAGGGGAGCTGCCTGGCGTAATAGCTGACACAATTGCAGTTGACCCAGATCCACAAAGCTCGGAACATTCCCTAGGATTGGCCACACAATCCCATGTGGCAGACAGTGACCAGAGCGAACAACTTAGTGCGTCAGCGACATCCATTGATATAGGGGCTAACAGACCTCGCTCGTACCATCCGGGTGCGATGGTTCAGTCGGTTGTCGCAACTTTCGTAACAAATGGTGCTCATCAATCCGACATCCCCATGCCGCAGGTTGGAGATCTGGCGAAAGTGCCAACAACTTCCGGGCAACATGATGCACTTGTGCACCATCAGAAACCCGCGCCCCATGCCGGGATTTCCATGCTCGACGCGCAGAACGTTCGACAGCCACAGAATGAACAAACCGACCGCTTCGCACAAACATCAACAGGTACAGCAACTTTAACTGATGCCAGTTTTAAGAGCAGGCAACACACCGATGTACAGTTAAAAAACAGTGCACCGAAATTTGACGGTTTAACACCCGAGGGAGGCGCAGCATCCGTCGCAAAGCTTATGAAAGCTGACGAAAATTTCAAGTATTTGCAAAAACCAGAGATTGCGCGGACAGACACCCTTTCAGAGCAGTTCGTACAACGGGCCGCAACCCCGCAACCTGTTCAGCCAAAGGCCCAAACACCCCAAACAATCACCACGGGTCAACCCTTTGACGCGGAACAGATTGTTCGATTCTCAACCGAAGCGACCCCAGAAATAACTTGGGATCTTCGGGCAAACGGATCATCGTCACCCACAGTGTCACAAACCTTAGCAGCACGGCCAGAAATGCCTGTTCAGGTCGCGCAGCAATTGGCACAAGCAATGCACCGGGCCCCTGACAGGCCTTTAGAAATTGCACTGAACCCAGTTGAGTTGGGCCGTGTGCGCATGACACTCACAGCGACAGAGGCAGGTATCGTTGTCAACATTCTTGCCGAAAGGCCAGATACTTTAGACCTGATGCGGCGCAATATTGACGACCTTGGTCAATCGTTCTCTGAACTTGGTTACGAAGATATCGCCTTCGCCTTTGGACAAAATAACGATCCTTCGGATGAACCTGATAATCAACAATCGAATGGCAACGACACCCTGCGAATTGATCTTGAAGATCAGGGGCCAGCCACATCAGCCATTTCTAACATACCAGGCCTGGCGATAAACGCCCAAGGCGTTGACTTGAGGCTTTGACCATTATGGAACTAAACCAGATCACTAATCCTACGCTACCTTCTTCAACGCCTACCGCGCCGTCTGACCCTTCTGGAGTGCTTGGTTCAGATTTCGAGGTGTTTCTGCAAATGCTGACGGCGCAAGCACAATATCAAGATCCACTTGAGCCAATGGACAACTCTGAATATGCAGCACAGCTGGCCCAATTTTCCATGGTAGAACAACAGGTCATGACCAATGACTTGATGGAGCAGCTTATGACGACGCTGGGTGCCAACAACATGTCCAGCGCAGCAAATTGGATTGGAATGGAAGCTTTGGTACAGGGACCAGTACAGTACGATGGCACGCCGGTTACGATTTCTCCGAACCCACCTATTACCGCAGACCAGGTAGACTTGATCGTTTCTAACGCTCAGGGCAAGGAAGTTCAGCGCATTCAGATACCCACGAGTTCTGATCCGTTTAGCTGGACAGGCCTAAACGCCAGCGGGAATCCATTGCCTAACGGAGAATATACTTTCGAAATCGAGAGCAGCGCACAAGGCGAGGTTCTGATAACTGAACCTGCATTGTCTTATTCACGCGTTACCGAAGCGCGGATCGAGGAAGGGGAAACTCTGTTGGTTCTCGAAAGTGGTTACATGATCACAGCAAATAACGTCGCAGGCCTGCGGGAGCCAGGCTAGTATCCTAGATCCCGTAAATAGAACGCGGCGTAGACGGGCGGCATCATCGCCCGGCGAAGCCCTCCAAATGGAAAACGCGCCGCTGGGACGCGCATAGCGTCAGGGTAGCACGCTGGCACTTTACCAATGGCAAGATCCGCTAGGATCTGGCCACAAAGTGTTCCCATTGCTACGCCATTGCCGTGATAGGCAAAACCAGCCAACAATGCTGGATGGCCGGGCACTGACCCTACAAAAGGAAGCTGGTCACGGGTAAGACAAACAAGCCCCGACCAACTGTTTGTAATTTCAACGCCTGCCCAAGCAGGGAACATACACCGAAAGTTTTGCGCCACGCGGGCCCGCGACTGCGTGTCGGCGCGTTGCGACGATAGCAACCCACCTCGCATTCCAATTAGAAACCGACGGTCCGGTAACAATCTGAAATAATGCAATAGGTTGCGGGTATCGTAGGCCATAACATCCGTTGTCCACCCCTGATCGTTCAGTTCGCGATCTGTGAGTGGGCGTGTAACCAAAACTGTCGATTGGGTCGGCATGTAGCGGGCGCGCATCCAACCTGGCAAATCTTCACTGGAGTATCCGTTAGTAGCCAGAATAATCCGATCCGACTTGATCGTAGCACGGTCTGTCTTGATCCAGTTTCCCTCGATCGCGGTGACCGGACTGTTACCATGAAACTGTACACCAGCTGCCAATGCAGCCTGGACGAGGCCTGCAAGGTATTTTCTTGGGTTAAGTCCAAACCCGATCGGCGTAATCATGGCTCCATGAAACGGCCCCGCCATGCCATGGGCAGCCAGCTGATCTTGTGGCACAAGCGTTGGCGTCACACCATAATTTTCAATGACCGCTTTGGCCTCATCTTCAAAGGTTGCCATGTCCCGGGCTCGATGTGCCATAAGCGCTTCTCCGGGTGAATGCCGATCAACATCTATATGTAGCTCGTCAATCAACGCCGCGACCAGATCAACGGCCGCCTTTTCCGTGTGCCGCCATTCCATCCGTCCCCTGCGCCCAAACCGACTTTCCAGCTTTGCGTCTGACACTTTAGCGCCGCCAAGGCAGCAAAACCCGCCGTTCCGACCAGACGCGCCCCACCCAATGCCTTGAGCCTCAAGCAGCACAACGGATGTCCCTGCACGGGCCAAATGCAACGCAGCAGAAACGCCAGTAAATCCACCACCAACAATAGTTACATCACAGCTTTGGCTGCCATCAAGCGGGCCAAACTGAGGCAAATTACAAGTTTCATCCCACCAGCATCCAGTCCGCGGGCCATCGCCATAGGCGAATTCTGACAGTATCCGTGTCATGTCATACGCGCGGCTTTTTGTTCGTCGCGCTTGGCGCGCAAAGCTGCCTGTTTGCTTGCCAAAGACGCAGCAACCACCCCGATCGTCACCATCGCGATCAGGATTGTACTTAGTGCATTGATTTCAGGACTGACCCCAAGCCGCACAGATGACCATATTTTCATTGGAAGGGTTGTCGCTGATGGACCTGATGTAAAGGATGCAATCACTAAGTCATCTAGGCTGAGGGTAAATGCGAGCAACCAACCCGAGATAACCGCAGGCGCGATTATTGGCAGGGTCACCAACCGGAAGGCATCCAAAGGTGACGCACCAAGGTCAAGCGCCGCTTCTTCCAAGGAGTTGTCAAAAGTCATCAGCCGCGATGAGACAACGACCGAAACGAAACACATTGAAAATGTCGTGTGTGCCAAAACGATTGTCAAAACGCCCCGGTCTAAACCCATACCGATGAACAGCAGTAGCAAAGACAGACCCGTAATAACCTCTGGCATCACCAACGGCGCGTAGATCATACCGGAAAACAGCGTGCGCCCAAAAAAGCGACCGCCACGCACCAGAACATATGCTGCCATCGTGCCCAGAACAGTCGCAATACTTGAGGACAGCACCGCAACCTTGACCGTCACCCAAGCCGCATCAAGGAATGCGTCATTTGCCAACAACTCACTGTACCACTTTGTGGAAAATCCCGCCCAGACCGTTACCAATTTGGATTTGTTAAAGCTGTAGATCACAAGGATCAGCATCGGCACGTACAAGAATACGAACCCAAACGTCAGCGACACGACATTGAACAGGCTCAGACGGGTCATGTGTCGGCCTCTGCCTGTTTTTGTTCATTACGCTGAAACAGGACGATGGGAATAATAAGAATTAATAGCAAGACAACCGCCACCGCTGATGCGACCGGCCAATCACGGTTTGAAAAGAACTCTTCGAATAGCACTTTTCCAATCATCAAGGTGCCCGAGCCACCCAACAAAGACGGAATGACAAACTCTCCCAAAGCCGGAATAAAGACTAGAAAGAAACCTGCAATGATGCCGTTCCTAGACAGTGGGATGGTGATCAGCCAAAATGCCTTGATCCGTGAACACCCAAGGTCTTCGGCTGCTTCTATCAGCGACCCGTCGAGCCGGTCCAATGCGGAATAGATCGGCAAAATCATGAAAGGCAAATATGTGTAGACGATTCCGATAAAGACAGCAGCGTTAGTATTCAAAATTGTTAGCGGCTCATTTATCAAGCCAATCCACAGAAGGAACTTGTTCAGGAATCCTTCGTTCGACAAAATACCGATCCACGCATAAACGCGGATAAGAAACGAAGTCCAAAAGGGCAAAATTACAAGCATCAGCAACGTAGGCCGCCACTGTTCGGGCGCGCGTGCCATAGCATAGGCTATCGGATAGCCAACGACCAACGTAAGCACAGTCGAAATCAGCGCAATCCTGAGTGAGCTAACATAGGCTTTCCAGTACAGATCATCCTGCGTCAGAAAGACAAAATTTTCAAAGTCGAGCCGCGACAACATATTCCACAGCCCGTCTTTCATCGTAGGCGTATAAGGTGGGATCGACAGCTCGATGTCTGAAAGCGATATTTTGAAGACGACTGCAAACGGGATCAGGAACAACGCCAACAGCCAGGTATAGGGCATAGCTATGAGGATCGCACGCTTCATTGGTCCAGCAGCACGCCTGCCGTTTTTGTCCAACTGACCCACACCTGATCCTCCCAGGTGTAGTCACGGCGCGATACACGGCGGGTATTTGCGACTTGTGCCTTGATGATCTCACCAGTGGGCAATTGCACGTGATACGTACTCAGGTTGCCCAAATAGGCAATATCAAGAACCTTGCCCAAAACCGCATTGTCCGCAGCAGGATGTTCCGCATGGATAGCCACTTTTTCCGGCCTGATCGCGAGATGGCAGGATTGTCCTTCCGCAAAATCTTTTTTGCTGATCGCGTGCAACGGTTCGCGCCCCTCGGCCCAATCAATCTCGTAGTGGTCCGGCCCGGCAGCCTTTGCGGTGCCAGGGATAATATTCACGTCACCGATGAAGTCTGCGACGTAGACACTGTTGGGGGCCTCATAAATTTTTTCGGGGGTCGCCACCTGCATGATCCGACCTTCGTCCATCACAGCCACGCGGCTTGCAACCGTCATCGCCTCTTCCTGATCGTGGGTCACAATGACAAAGGTCGTGCCAGTCTTTTCCTGAATGTCCATCAATTCGAACTGGGTAGCCTCGCGTAGCTTGGCATCCAACGCGCCCAGAGGCTCA
>JABITU010000155.1 GCA_018668195.1 Tateyamaria sp.
GGCTGTTGTCGCTTTTGTTTTTGAGCGGATCAAATACCTCAACACGCGACTACAGGCGCTTTGGTCAGGTGATCCTGCAAAATGGAAACCGGCAAGGTCGGCAGATTGTTCCTGCCAACTGGATCGCCGCGTCGACTGCAACCAGCGCACCGACAGACCCAAGGGAAATCGGCTATGGATATCAGTGGTGGCTGTCCATCGGCTCGGGCCTCTGGACAATTCATGACACGTGGCGTTTACGGGCAATATATTTATGTTGATCAAACAGCAGACGTGGTAATCGTCACCACGAGCACAGACAAACTGTTCCTCGAGCCTGGTGCGGACGACGCAAACGTGGACGTGGTCTGCCAAATTATAACCACAAGCAAGGGGTCATCCAATGCAACCAGATAACAGCATTAATATCCTTGGAACAGAACTGACCCTGTGCGGGATGGATCCGGTTACCGGGTTTTTCCGTGACGGGCACTGCAACACGTGCGCTGCCGATCAAGGCAGCCATACTGTCTGCGCGGTGATGACTGCAGAGTTTCTCGCTTTTTCGAAATATGTCGGCAACGACCTAAGCACACCACGCCCCGAATACGGATTTGCAGGTTTGAACCCGGGCGACAGCTGGTGCCTGTGTGCCGCACGCTTTCTGCAAGCCCACGACGAGGGATGCGCACCTCGTGTGCATCTTGAGGCAACCCACATCCGCGCACTCGACATCGTGCCGCTTAATGTGTTGCAAGAACACGCTGCCTTTTGACTTTAAGAGAAAAAGGCAAACCTTGCGCCTGCCTTTCACGCCTTGGGTAGAGGTGCAGGTTTAGTCTTTGGCGCCCATTTCGACACCAAGAGCCGCTGCAACAGTAAAGATGTCCTTGTCGCCCCGCCCGCACATATTCATGCATATAATGTGGTCGGATGGTAATTCGGGGGCAATTTTCATGACATGAGCCAAAGCATGGCTAGGCTCAAGGGCTGGAATGATGCCTTCTAATGTGCAGCACAACTGGAATGCTTCGAGCGCCTCTGCGTCGGTGATCGAGACATATTGCGCCCGCCCGATATCGTGCAGCCATGCGTGTTCTGGCCCGATCCCCGGATAATCTAGCCCTGCCGAGATCGAGAACCCTTCAAGGATTTGTCCGTCGTCATCCTGCAACAGGTAGGTGCGATTGCCATGAAGAACACCCGGTCGACCACCCGTCAAAGAGGCGCAATGCTCCATCTTGGCGTTGACACCCTTACCCCCCGCTTCAACGCCGATGATGCCGACCTGTGCATCATCAAGAAACGGATAAAACAGTCCCATCGCATTAGAACCACCACCAATGGCAGCAATCAAAGTATCCGGGAAACGCCCCTCAGCTTCGACTATTTGCTCACGCACCTCTTTGCCAATGATGGATTGGAAATCCCGCACCATCGCCGGATAGGGGTGTGGCCCCGCGACCGTTCCTATGCAGTAGAACGTGTCGCGCACATTGGTCACCCAGTCGCGCAAAGCGTCGTTCATCGCATCCTTGAGCGTCCCTCGGCCTGAGGTAACCGGCACCACCTCAGCGCCAAGTAATTTCATCCGAAAAACATTGGGCGCTTGCCGCTCAACATCGTGGGCACCCATGTAAACCACACATTTCAAACCAAATTTTGCGCAAACGGTGGCTGTAGCGACACCATGTTGACCCGCACCAGTTTCCGCGATGATCCGGGTTTTTCCCATACGCCGCGCAAGGATAATCTGGCCCAAAACGTTGTTGATCTTGTGCGCGCCTGTGTGATTCAACTCATCGCGTTTCATATAAACTTTGGCGCCGCCAAGATGCTCGGTCAGTCGTTCCGCATGATATAACGGGCTGGGGCGGCCAACATAGTGCTTCCATAAGAAGTCCATCTCGGCCCAAAAACTGTCGTCTGTCTTGGCTTTTTCGTATTCCTCTTCGAGGCTAAGGATCAGCGGCATCAATGTCTCGGATACAAAGCGCCCACCGAATTTGCCAAACCGGCCCTGTTCGTTTGGGCCCGTCATGAAAGAGTTGAAAAGATCGTTTGCCATTTGGATTTCTCCTGAATCTCAGACCCCTTGCCTAGCCTGCACGCGCCAAGGGGGCAAGCGCTCAAACGTCACAGCACATGGGCTTAGCGGATACTGCATCACAACATAAAATGTAGGTCATCCTGTATCGAAGATTACAGAGAGAAATTAATCAGTGTCAGCCTAAAGCTTCAGATAATACGAGATGTTCCGACTATTTCACCTAACGCCCTCGTCAACCTTAATCAGGCTTCGGATAAGGTCCCTGAGTTTCAGCCCCATGCATACCAAAAGTACAAAAACTGTCCGTCAATAAGATCTTTTCGCCGTTTCAATAAAGGCTCGAATAAGTGCAGGATCTTTGACGCCGGGGGCCGTTTCAACACCAGAGCTGACATCAAGCTGCACCGCGCCTGTACGGCTAATGGCTGCGCGGGCATTGTCAGGGCGCAGCCCGCCAGCCAACATCCATGGCTGCGACCACGTCCGGTTTGCAATCAGCGTCCAGTCAAAGGCCAGGCCATTCCCACCGGGCAGATCTGCACCTTTGGGTGGCTTTGCATCCACCAGTATCTGATCGGCAACATCAGCATAGCTGTCGATTGCGGCCAGATCACTTTGATCTGCAACGCCAAGCGCCTTCATGACCGGCACTCCAGTGGCCTCTTTGATTTCGAACAACCGCTCTGGTGTTTCTGAGCCATGCAACTGCAAAAGATCAACGGGCGCTGCGGCTAACAGGTCACTCAAAAACACATCAGTGGGATTGACCAACAACGCAACCTTTTGAACAGCATCAGGTACATCCTGCATCAAGGTGGCAGCTTGCGGAACTGACAAGTTGCGAGGCGATTTTTCAAAAAAAACAAAACCAAGATAATCGGCGCCAGCATCAACAGATGCTTCGACATCTTGTAGCGCAACCATTCCACAAATCTTGACTGAAACTTGGGTCATCAAATCTAACTGGCTTCGTCCAACAGAGCCAGGATTTCGTCTTTGCCTTCGTGCTTTTCACCCTTTAGGCGCTTGACCTCGCGTTCAAGGCGCCGCACCTCGCGGGCGTTGCGCGCATTTTCGGACCGTACTGCATGTTCGCGCATCCATTCCCAGATAAACCCAACCAGTAGACCAGTCACGATGCCGCCAAAGATAACAATAAACAAAGGCAAATTTACCTCTGAGGTGACATCAAGAAGTCCAGCAATTCCCGCCGGCAACAAATGCACCGTCACAAAGCCACGATTCGCTAAAGCTATTGCTATGAGCGCCACGGCAAACGTGACAATACAAGCATAGCGGATGTAGCGCATTCAGGCTTTTCCGTTTAAACGATCACGCAGCAACTTGCCCGTCTTGAAGAACGGCACATGCTTTTCTTCGACAGCAACTGTTTCGCCAGTACGCGGGTTGCGTCCAATACGAGCGTCACGCTTTTTCACAGAAAAAGCACCAAAGCCACGCAATTCGACTCGGTCGCCGCGCGCCATCGAACTTGTTACTTCTTCAAAGATCGTGTTCACGATCCGCTCTACATCACGTTGATATAGATGCGGATTTTCGTCGGCAATCTTTTGAATCAACTCAGATCGGATCATGGCAATCTCCTTTCGCGGACGGCGTCGTCGCGCACTTTTTCAAATAGACTATAGGAACAATATCAGCGCTCGTGAATAGGAAGCCTTTGGTATGAGCGGGTTTTTACCTCTTTGATTAGCATCAGCACTAAATTCTGATTATTTTTCGCGTATCAGTAGGTTTACAACGTCTGTTACGGGTAAGCTATTGGCGGCACTCTTGATTCGCAACCATTCTTGCCTCTGGGTACAAAAAAAGGGGCCCAAGAAAGGGCCCCTTATCTGCATCGTTTGCATCATGAAATTTCTGGATTATTCGTCGCCCTTGAGAGCTGCGCCCAGAATATCACCAAGAGATGCGCCCGAGTCGGACGAGCCATACTGTTCCACGGCTTCTTTCTCTTCAGCGATTTCACGTGCTTTAATCGAGACACCCAAGCGACGGGTTTTGCTATCGATGTTTGTGATACGCACGTCGACCTTGTCACCGACCGAGAAACGCTCTGGTCGCTGTTCGGCACGGTCACGGCTTAGATCAGAGCGGCGAATGAAGGACTTCATGCCCTCATACTCAACTTCGACGCCACCATCTTCGATTGCTGTGACCTCAACTGTGACGATCGACCCACGCTTCACGCCGCCAACCGCTTCGGCGAATTTGTCACCGCCAACACCTTTGATGGAAAGCGATATGCGCTCTTTCTCGACGTCCACTTCGGAGACAATGGCATGCACCATGTCACCCTTGCGGTAATCTTGAATCGCTTCTTCGCCACGCTGGTCCCAGCTCAGATCAGAGAGGTGAACCATGCCGTCGATGTCGCCTTCAAGTCCAACAAACAGACCAAATTCGGTGATGTTCTTGACTTCGCCTTCGACTTCGGTTCCTTCAGGATGCGTTTCGGCGAACACTTCCCACGGGTTGCGCATGGTCTGTTTGAGGCCGAGCGACACGCGACGCTTGGAACCGTCAATTTCCAAAACCATGACTTCGACTTCTTGGCTGGTCGAGACGATTTTACCGGGATGGACGTTTTTCTTAGTCCAGGACATCTCGGATACGTGCACCAAGCCTTCAACACCAGGCTCGAGTTCAACAAAGGCACCGTAATCAGTGATGTTGGTCACGCGACCGGTATGCGAAGATTCCAGTGGATACTTGGCAGCCACCACATCCCATGGATCTTCTTGCAGCTGTTTCATGCCCAGGCTGATGCGGTGAGTTTCTTTGTTGATCTTGATGACTTGCACCTTGATCGTCTCACCAATCGTCAGGATCTCTGATGGGTGGTTAACACGACGCCATGCCATGTCAGTGACGTGCAGCAAGCCGTCAACACCGCCCAAATCAACGAACGCACCGTATTCTGTGATGTTCTTGACAACACCGTCGACTGTCTGGCCTTCGGTCAGATTACCGATAACCTCGGCGCGCTGTTCGGCACGTGATTCTTCGAGGATGGCGCGACGCGACACAACAATGTTGCCCCGACGACGGTCCATTTTCAGAATCTGAAACGGCTGTTTAAGACCCATCAAAGGGCCCGCATCACGCACTGGGCGTACATCCACTTGCGAGCCGGGCAAGAACGCGACTGCTCCGCCCAGATCGACGGTAAATCCACCTTTGACACGTCCAAAGATCGCGCCTTCGACGCGTGCTTCGCCAGCATATGCTGTTTCCAGGCGATCCCAGGCTTCTTCGCGGCGGGCCATCTCGCGGCTAATGACAGCCTCGCCCTTGGCGTTTTCAGCCGAGCGCAAATACACTTCGACTTGGTCACCGACAGAGATTTCTGGCGCTTCACCGGGGTTTGCGAATTCTTTGAGTTCGACGCGGCCTTCCATTTTATAGCCTACGTCAATGATGGCTTGGCCCGCTTCAATTGCGATAACTTTGCCTTTGACAACTGTTCCCTCTTCGGGCGTGTCCATTTCGAAGCTTTCTTGCAGGAGGGCTTCGAATTCCTCCATCAATTTATCAGCCATGTGGCGTCGGTTTCCTAACGTTTGCGTTTTCTCGGGCCGCGCGGTTGTCTCCGCCGGTCTTGGGTTTCATTTGGTCAGGCTCAAACGCAAGAAAAGAGGGCCGGAGGTTTCCGACCCTACTCGTCTCTATGTCTTGCAGTATTTGCACCTTAGCGACGTGGGCGCGTATAGCGTTGTTTTGCTGCGGGGGCAAGTCCGCACACCCTCCGCATTCAGGTTTCAAGGCAAATGGCGCAGGAATAGGAGCGTACCTCTGAAAGCCTAATTTGACAGCCATTCCGCACGGATGTTGCAAAACAAAACTGTGGGGACCAAGCAAAGGCCAGCAGGCCTTTGCTGCCCATGTTACACAGCCGCCTTAAGCGCATCGGCCAGGTCGGTACGTTCCCAGCTGAAGCCGCCGTCTTCATCAGGCGCACGGCCAAAGTGGCCATAGGCAGCAGTCCGTTGATAAACCGGACGGTTCAGCGACAGATGTTCGCGGATGCCACGCGGCGTCAGGTCCATGACCTGCGCAACGGCGGCTTCGACCGCAGCATCGGAAACCTCACCGGTGCCGAACGTATCACAGTAGATCGACAGCGGCTTGGACACGCCTATGGCATAGCTCAGCTGTATCGTGCACCTTTGCGCCATTCCTGCCGCAACCACGTTTTTTGCAAGATAGCGTGCGGCATATGCAGCAGACCTGTCCACCTTGGTCGGGTCCTTGCCCGAGAATGCTCCGCCGCCGTGCGGAGCGGCGCCACCATAGGTGTCGACAATTATCTTGCGGCCCGTCAGTCCAGCGTCACCATCCGGACCGCCAATGACAAATTTACCGGTCGGGTTCACATGCCACTCGGTTGCATCGGTCAACCAGCCTTCGGGAAGGACCTCGTGAATATAGGGGCTTACAATCGCGCGGATGTCTGCGCTGCTTAGGTCTTCGTCCAGGTGCTGTGTCGACAAAACGACCGAACTGACGCCCACAGGTTTGCCATCACGGTAGACAACCGATAACTGCGATTTAGCGTCTGGACCAAGGGCAGGTTCGCTGCCATTTTTGCGCACCTCTGCCAAACGGCGCAGCATGGCGTGAGCATAGTGGATGGGCGCCGGCATCAACGCCTCGGTCTCGTTTGTGGCGTAACCGAACATGATGCCCTGATCACCCGCACCCTCATCCTTTTCATTGCTCGCATCAACGCCCTGCGCAATATGTGCAGATTGTTCGTGAAGCAGATTTGTGACCTTGCAGGTGCGCCAATGGAACTTGTCCTGTTCGTAGCCAATATCTTTGATGCAATCGCGGGCGATGTCTTCGATCCGGGTCATGTAATCTGACAGCTTGTCCTGATCGCTTAGGCCAACCTCGCCCCCGATCACAACGCGGTTTGTCGTAGCAAATGTTTCGCAGGCGACGCGCGCCTCAGGTTCTTCGGCCAAAAAGGCATCTAAAACCGCATCCGAAATCTGGTCACAGACCTTATCGGGGTGCCCTTCGGAAACGGATTCCGAAGTGAAAGTGTAATTCTGTCGGGACATAGGCGCTCCATTTAATGTTGACCTGCCACGTCAGGAAGCCGTTGCGGCAGTGCTTGTTTGGACTATGCGCGACCGCGCCCTGCGTCAATACCACTTGCACGGCGCGATGCTGAACGTTGCAGGATAATGGCTATCAAGCCCAAAGCCACAATCAGCACCCATGGGCGATCTCCCGACCGGCTGTAGACCGTCGGGGCGGCGGCTGCGGGCAGTGCAGCATCCATATAGCCTGCGGTATTCAGGGCCAACGCATTCGTCACCCGGCCCTTTGGATCGATCACCGCAGAAATCCCAGTATTGGCTGAACGGATCAGCGGCAACCCTTGTTCTATGGCGCGCATACGGGCTTGGGCCAGATGCTGTTGCGGCCCCGAGCGCTGCCCAAACCATGCATCATTCGTGAGTTGCAACAATAAGGAAGGCCGCTCAGACGTACCGCCCACGTCATGCGCAAAGACCGCTTCGTAACAGATCAGCGGCAGCGCCGTGCCAAGTGCGCTAAGGTCCAAAAGTTGTGGCCCCGGACCGGCAGCATAGCCGTTCTCGACCCGAGCGGCGAGCCCACCAATCTCTATTCTTCGAAAAAAACTTGCAAACGGCATATATTCGCCAAGCGGTACAAGGTGGTGCTTGTCATAGCTTAGAACCACATCTCCTTGCGCATCTAGCACAACAAGGCTGTTGAAATAGTCCCGATCCTGCCTGCGCTGAATGCCCAGAACCACGAGCGCACCGCGCGCAACCTTTGCAATTTCGTCAAAAACGGGCTCGGCATTTTCCTGCAGGTACGGCAGTGCCGTTTCCGGCCAAACCACCAAATCAGGCACAGCCGCAGCACCGGTGTAGCCGATCTGTCGATTGATAAAGACTGGCACCATCGCCGGATCCCATTTTTCATCCTGTGGTGCATTGGGCTGGACCAGCCGGATGATATGGTCCGTCAATCGGCTTGGCCCGTCCAGCGGCGGGATCAGGATAAGCGCCGCCCCCCCGATCACGATCGCTCCGCGGACCCAAAGCGCGGGAGTGGTGGCAATCGCGGCCGCAAACGCCGCACATGCCAACATCACCCCATGCGGGCCACCCCACGCCAGGCCCTGCCCTGCCAAACCTGACACCAACGCTTGGGGCGGGCTGGCCCATGGAAAGCCGGTAAAAACATAAGCACGGGCAAGCTCTGCTCCGGTCCATGCGAACACAAGTGCCACGGGATGCCCGCCCGCCCAACGTGCGAAAGCCACCGCAACCGCCCAGAATGCCCCCAACAGAGCCGCGAGCAGCACCAGCGCAAAGGGGGCCATCCAACCCGTCAGTGCAGCATCAACCTTGAAAGGCTCAGTGATCCAGGTGAGCGTCAGTCCGAAATAGCCCATCCCAAGTGCCCAGCCGGTCCACAGAGCATCCCGGACGCGTATCGTCAGGCTCAGCAGAACGAAACCCGCCACCAAGGGGATCAGGATCGCCGCTGCAAAATCAAAGGGGGCGTGCGCACAGGCGCCAAAAGCGCCTGTGACGAGTGCCAATACCACGCGCGCAACAGGTCTTTCAGTAAAAAAACGAGCAGTGGTGCCTGAAATCACTCGGCAGGCTCCGCACCGCGCAAACGCACACGCAACCGCTTGATACGGCGTGGGTCTGCATCAATCACCTCAAACTCTGCGCCATCGGGGTGCGGCACGACCTCTCCTCGCGCGGGGATACGGCCAGCCAGCATAAAGACCAGACCACCAAGAGTTTCGATCTCTTCTTCATCTACGTCATCATGTGTGGTGAGCGACACGCCGATTTCTGCTTCGAATTCGTCCAGGGGGGTTTTGGCCAACGCAAGATAACAGCCATTCTTTTCAAGCGAGAAATATGCGCCCTCATCGACGTCATGTTCGTCTTCGATCTCTCCGATGACCTGTTCGATCAAGTCCTCAATCGTGACCAGCCCATCGACGCCACCGTATTCGTCAATCACAAGTGCCATGTGCCGGCGTTCAGTTTGCATCTTGGTCAGCAGCACTCCGATCGTCATCGAAGGTGGCACAAACAAAAGCGGCCGCAGTTCTTTGCGCAGATCAAATACGCTGCCCGCACCGTTGAAGCCATGCTTGAGCGCAATATCCTTCAGGTGAGCAAAGCCAACAGGCGTATCAATGGTCCCTTCGAACACAGGCAGTCGCGTGTGACCGCTTTCCTTGAAACGGGCAACCAACTCTTCGAGCGACGCATTGTCCGGCATTGCGTTGATATCAGCCATGGGAACAGCAACGTCTTCGACGCGCATCCGCCGAAGATTCATCATACCGCGGCTTTGCGGGCTCGGTGCACCCACCCGTGGCGCATCTGCGCCCGAATCAGATGGGCTAAGCGCGCCAATCACACGCGAAAAAAATCCACTCTGCTGAATAGTTTCAGCAGTGTCACTGTCTGACTGCGCGCGCTGCGCTGCGCCAGACGATCCGTCGTTTTCGCCCATATGCTCCTGTCCAGTTCCATAGCGCGGTTGCGCCGATACCCTAATATGGGTCAGGGACCCCCAGTCTGCCAAGTATTTTGACTTCCAAGGCCTCCATGAGCGTGGCATCTTGGTCACGCACATGGTCGTAGCCCAGCAAATGCAGGGTGCCGTGTACGATCAGATGGCAGACATGATCCGTTAAGGGCTTACCCTGACTTTCAGCTTCCTTTGCGCATGTCTCATAAGCAATGGCAATATCGCCAAGACTGATCTTTCCGGACGGATCAGGCACCGGCGCGGCAGGTGCATCGCCATCGACTTTCGGTGCCAAATCTTCATCGGGCCAACTGAGAACATTGGTGGGTTTAGGTTTGGCTCGGAAGTCGCTGTTCAAGACGGAAATCCGGGTATCGTTGCAGCCCAGAACTGACACTTCGGCTTGGGCAACACCCTGATCGGTGAGCGTTGCATCAACAGCACGCGTCGCCACTGCGATCAGGCGGGTCTCACTCCATCGGACGTCTTCGATCAGAACTTCGATATCATTTTGCATGCGTCGTATTGGGGGAAACCCCTGTACCCTTCAGGTTTTACAAACAAAACAGATCAGCCCGTTTCGGTATCTGCCTCGTAGGCCTCAATGATCGCAGCAACAAGGGGGTGCCGCACTACGTCCTTGGACGTGAAGTAGTTGAAACTGATCTTGTGCACTGACTTGAGCAGGCGTTCAGCATCGGCCAGGCCCGATGACACGCCGCGCGGCAGATCAATCTGAGTCCGATCACCCGTGATCACCATCCGCGATCCTTCACCCAGTCGGGTTAGGAACATTTTCATCTGCATAGTCGTTGCGTTCTGGGCTTCGTCCAACACCACAAATGCGCGGCTCAATGTGCGCCCGCGCATAAAGGCAAGTGGGGCGATTTCTATGGTCTTTTCTTCTTTCAGCTTGGCAAGTTGCTTGCCGGGCAGAAAATCATTAAGCGCGTCATACAACGGCTGCATGTACGGGTCGACTTTTTCTTCCTGCGTACCCGGCAGAAATCCCAATCGTTCGCCAGCTTCAACAGCGGGGCGGCACAAGATAATTCGATCAACGTTTCCAGATATGAACATTGACACACCAACGGCCACCGCAAGATAGGTCTTGCCGGTGCCCGCAGGCCCAATCCCAAAGGCCATTTCATTATCAAAAAGCGATTGCACATAGGCTTTTTGCGCGTCCGTCCGCGGCTCGACCAGTTTTTTGCGCGTCTTGATCTCGATCCGGTTGCCAACCGGCATTTCCAGTTGATCGCCTGAGCGAAGCCCGATGTCTTTTTCAGAACTGTCCATGCGCAATTCGCGGTCGATATCAGCTGCCTCGACCCCCTTGCCAGTTTCAAGCCGAAGGTAGAGCGCATTAAGAACGGCACTCGCACGTTTTTGTGTTTCTTCCTCGCCTAGCAGGGCCAACATGTTACCACGGCGCACGATCTGCACCTCAAGTACGCCCTCGATCGCTGTCAGGTGGCTGTCGTAGGGGCCACAAAGGTCTATCAGAAGTCTGTTGTCGGGGAATTCCAGAACCACTTCTGTCGGCGGTTGGTCTAGGGTCAAGGCCTGCTCCTGAGTCTCTCTGCCATCAGCGTCGCAAGTTCGAACGCGCGGCGCAACTGTCAGTTCGCAAAAAACGTTTGATCACACGCAAAAAGGTCAGAGCGTGTGCATCGCACCGACCTCTGATTTGCAACGTGTCAGCCGCTTAATTCGGATCGCGCACATTCGAGCCCGATTTAAAGTCGCCCACAGTCTGAGTTGGCTCAGCCACACCGGAACACACCGGACGCCCGTATTTATCCAAACGGGCTGACAGGTACCCTTCGAGGCCATCATCGATGATCCAATGATCACACCCATTCGGATCAACCCAGATCCCGGCTTGCAGCTGGCTCAGGTACTTGCTGTCAACGAAACCGCGGTCAATCGTTTTGTCCGACGGATATCCACCATCACAAGCTGCCAGCCCCATTGTAGCGATCACAAGCATCGGAACGATTTTCAACTTAGTCATATTAACGGTCCCTTACTGGATGCAGATGATTTCGACACGACGGTTTTTGGCCATCCCGCGCATAGTGCTGTTTGTTGCCACAGGCATGCGTTCACCATAGCCCCGCACATCGGCAACTTTTGCGCCAGACTGTACTGCAATATCCGCAACCGCATTTGCCCGCTTCAATGACAGACGCATGTTAGACGCGTCACTGGCACGGCTATCTGTGTGTCCTGTGATAATAAAACTTGTCGCTTTTGCACTTTGAAAGAATTTGGCCAAGCGCTGTTTACCTTGTTGGTGGATGCGGTGGCTGCCTGTTGAAAAGAACTGGTCAGAGTTCATCGTTCCGCATAAATTCGCTCGGCGGCAGACCGGTATGCCCTTTCGGCTCACATGAGGCGTCATATAGCCTTCGGCACCGTCATCCATCACCCAGTGCTCGCACCCATCGGGATCAACCCAAATTGTGGGAATATACCGTCCGCCGTCACGACCTTGCTGCGACTGAGTTTGGCCGAAGGCCTGTGCAGAAACATCAGCCGTCATAAACGATGTGAGCGCAACAGCACCGGCAGCGGCCGTCACCATTATTTTCTTAACTGTCAGGTAATACGAAGTAATCAAAGCGCTGTCCTCTTTTATCAGCTTTCGCGCGTCCACACACGAGCCTTTCGTGGCCATTCTAGTCTAAATGCAAGGTATGCAACTTTGACAGGTCTGTGAGGCAATTTTCACTACATATTGTATGTAAATCCCGCCCCATCGCTAAGAAAACCGGCCGTCAAAGCAAATGGCGTGGCATTACTGGTCAGTTCAGATCAGTTCACCAGCAAGTGAATTTGATGCCGCCGAAATAATTCGAACATCCTTGATATCTCCAACAGACACATCGGCCTCTGCGACGTGCACCGCATGCAGATATTCGCTTTTACCGCCCATCTGACCAGCCTGTCGCCCGGGCTTTTCGAACAGCACCTTGACCGAGCGCCCAACCATGTTGCCCTGGATCTCACGCTGTTGGAGGGTAATCAAAGACTGAAGCCGTTGCAGCCGTTCATCTGCAGCCGCTGGATCAACCTGCGCGCGCTCTGCTGCCGGGGTGCCGGGGCGCGTCGAGTATTTGAACGAATAAGCGTAGCCGTATTTGACTTCATTGACCAGATCGAGAGTGGCTTGAAAATCGTCTTCCGTCTCTTCCGGGAAGCCAACGATAAAGTCTCCAGACATCAAGATATCAGGGCGCACTGAACGAATACGCTCAATCAGCCGCAAGTAGCTTTCCGCCGTATGACTGCGGTTCATTCGCTTGAGTATTCGGTCGCTTCCAGATTGGACTGGCAAGTGCAGATACGGCATCAGCTTTGAGCATGAACCATGCGCTTCGATCAGATCATCGGACATGTCATTGGGATGGCTTGTCGTAAAACGAATACGCTCCAGACCATCAACCTTGTCAAGATCCCAGATCAACTTGGCCAACGTATAGTCCGACCCGTCTGGCCCTGATCCATGATACGCGTTGACGTTTTGCCCAAGCAGAGTGATTTCGCGCACGCCGCGCTCAACCAGATCGCGTGCTTCGTCGATGATACGAGATGCCGGGCGACTGACTTCGGCGCCGCGCGTGTAGGGCACCACGCAAAAGGCACAAAACTTATCACACCCCTCCTGTACCGTAAGAAACGCGGTCGGGCCACGCTTTGCCTTTGGCCGGTTTTTCAGGCGCTCAAACTTATCTTCTTCGGGAAAATCAGTGTCGAGGGCCTTGTTTCCGCTGCGCACCTTTGATTCCATCTCGGGTAAGCGATGGTAACTCTGCGGACCCACGACCAAATCAACCAGCGGCTGACGACGCATGATTTCGCCACCCTCGGCCTGTGCCACACAGCCAGCCACACCGATTTTTAGATCTGGGTTATCCGCCTTTAGCCCTTTAAACCGACCCAATTCCGAATACACTTTTTCTGCCGCCTTCTCGCGGATATGACACGTATTTAGCAAAATCATGTCAGCATCTTCGGGCGTCGCTGTTTCGACATATCCCTGACCACCAAGCGCTTCGGCCATACGTTCACTGTCGTAGACGTTCATCTGACACCCGTAGGTCTTGATAAAGAGCTTTTTTGGCGTCGTCATGGGATATGTCCGCAGGCTATAAAATCCAGGGGGATGCTTTAGCAAGGCCGCCGACATCTTGCAATGCGCGCAAGATTAAACGACGTTGTGCGCAACAGACACAGACAGGTTCGTATGCATGCACTTTGACAGTCTATCAACCTTTAGACGTTCATCATCAGCAGTACCGCAAAAGGGACCTGTGGCCATTGTCTTGGTCGAGGACGATGTCGAGATCGCCACGACGCTGCGCCACAATCAACAAGCAGGCTTTCTGCATCAGATCGTGTTTATGCCACGCGCATTCAACTTGCCGGTTGATATGGAGGCGCTGCCACTAACCCGGATTGACTATGACGTTTCAGCTGATGGCGCGACTGAAGTGGCGGTCAATACCGTAATCGCTGCGGTCCCTGATGGCACTTGGCTTTACTATTGTTACAACGCAGAATTTCTGTTTTTTCCCTTCTGTGAAACCCGGACCGTGGGCGAAATGCTGTCGTTTCACGCACACGAGCGGCGCGATGCAATGCTGACCTGTGTCATTGATCTTTATTCTGACGATCTTTGGCAATGCCCTAACGCGGTATCGCTGGATCGCGCGCATCTGGACGGTGCAGGCTACTATGCGCTCGGCAGCAAAGACGCAAACGGTAACGCCAAAGAAAATCAATTGGATTTTTTTGGTGGTTTGCGTTGGCGCTATGAAGAACACGTGCCCGATGACCGCCGTAAAATCAACCGTATCGGACTGTTCCGAACAAGTCGCGGTCTGACCCTGCTGAAAGGTCACACGTTCAATCGTGAAGACTATAACACCTACTCGTGCAAGTGGCACCATAACATTACGGCGACCATCTGTTCGTTTCGCGCAGCCAAGGCCCTCAAGCTAAATCCCGGCAGTTCTCTGGCGATCAAAACGTTCAAGTGGCACAACTCGGCGCGCTTCGAATGGCATTCTCAACAATTGTTGGACTTGGGACTGATGGAACCTGGGCAGTGGTTTTGACCTTGCACACGAGGGGTGGCGCATGTCTTTTCACCCACATTATCGCACAAAAGCGGTCAATGGCCCTTGGCTACAGATAAGCCGAATTTTGCATGGGGACTGAACAATGAAACTGACGCGTCTTGGTGCAGATGGCCCAACGGTGTCACAATTTGGTATTGGTGGGATGTCTTTTGCGGGCATCTACGGGAATGCCAAGGAAGCAGACAGCCATGCGGTACTGGATGCCTGTCACGCGGCAGGGGTCACGCATATTGATACATCAAACGTCTATGGCAACGGACGATCCGAAGAAATCATTGGAACTTGGTTTGCCAAAACCAAAGGCGCACGTGACGCCATGGTGGTGGCCACCAAAGCCGGTATTACCGGCCAGCCCGAAAGACGGTTCAACAACGACCCCGACTACCTTGAGGCCTGCCTTGACGCGAGCCTGAAACGAATTGGCGTCGACAGCGTCGATCTGTTTTATGTTCACCGATATGATACGGCTCATAGCCCTGAAGAGTTGGGGGGCACATTGCGGCGCCTCATTGAAACGGGCAAGACCCGCGCGGTTGGGCTATCGGAGGTGGCACCGTCGACCCTGCGTCGGGTCTGGACAGAATGTCCTGTTGCCGCCGTTCAATCAGAGTACTCGCTATCGACACGCGCACCTGAACTTGGACTGGTACAGGCCTGTGCAGATCTGGGAACGACTCTGGTGGCCTTTTCGCCAGTGGGCCGCGCCTTTCTGACAGATGTGCCGTTTTCATATGCGCACGGCCAGTCGATGGCCTTTACCAAGAACAATCCGCGGTTCATGCAGCCCAATTATTCCGCCAATATCGCTGCCACAGATCAGTTCCGCGCCTTGGCTGCCCAAATGGGTGAACCCGCTGCGGCACTGGCCATCGCATGGCTGATCGCCCAAGGAGAACATGTCTTGCCAATTCCGGGCACTAAAAACACAAATCACTTGGCCGAATTGTTGCGTGGCACCGAGATTTCGCTTTCAGTCGCCGACATAGACCGTATCGAAACGGTGCTGCCCGTGGGCTGGGCGCACGGCGACCGTTACAGCGCTGAGCAATGGCAAGGCCCCGAACGGTTCAGCTGAATTTAACGCGCAAGTCGTAAAATATCTAAAGCTGCTTGAATTCAAATATTGCAAAGCGTTTGGGTGTTGCGCGACATTCCAGTTATTCATCAGTCGCTATAAGCCTTGGAAACCAGTCTTCGCGCAGTTTTTGTCCCAGTTTCATATTATGGCCCGGAAATGGTGGGGATGTCAGCCCGGGTCGGTCAACATAACGCGCATCATCGCCAACCATCCGCACAGAAAACGCGCGTCTGCGGCTGTCGCTAGAATTTCCGCGTGCGCCATGAAGTGTTCGGAAATGAAAGGCGACGGCGTCACCCGGTTCCATTTCGAATTCAACGATCCGCATCCCTTCTGCCTCGGGGTTGGGAACAGGTATGTAATCGCCCTCAAAAAAGGCAGCTTCGGACACCCAGCGCGTCGGCACCACATCCTTGGGCCATAGGTGAGAGCCTGCAACGCAGCGCAAAGTTGCATCACGCACAGGATCGAGCGGTGACCAGAAGCTGATTGTTTGACGCCCCTGAACAAAATAATACGGATTGTCCTGATGCCACGGCGTCGCCATGGATGTCCCCGGTTCCTTGACCAACACATGATCGTGAAACAGCTGCACAGCGTTCGACCCCATCAGATCGGCAGCGACTGCGGCAGCAGGCCCGTTGCGCAATACGCGATCAAACTCTGGAATGCGCTGCCAGTTGCAATAATCGTCAAAAAAAAGCCCGGTCTCGCCCGGTTTGTCATTGGTTGAAGCATAAGGGCCCGGCTCGGCCATGTTGCGGGCAACGCCTGCGCGCAGGTCCTCAACATGATCTGCAAAAAGGCCCCGGATCAGGGCCACACCGTCCGCTTGATATGTATCGATATCGTTCTGGCATAACAGCGGGTGCATGCCGGGTGTCAGCTTTTGCGCCGCAGGCGGATCACCACATCAACACTAGCAATCTCTGCCCCATCCGGGGCATCAGGCAGTTGAGCGATCACCAGCTGTTCTGACGGAGCATCCGTCAGCTTAGCATCGTCTTCCCAGTAGAAATGGGGGTGATCATGGGTGTTAGTGTCAAAATAGCTTTTTGACCCGTCCACTGTCACCTCTTGCATCAAGCCAACATCGCAAAAGGCACGAAGCGTATTGTAAACCGTGGCCAACGACACAGCGTCGCCCTTGTCTTTGGCTGCCTCAAATAGGCTCTCGGCGGTAACGTGCCGATGCTGGCCGTCCCCGATCAGCAAAGCAGCGAGGGTCACGCGCTGTCGAGTTGGCCGTAAACCTGCCCCTGCGAGCCATGTGCTTCCGACTTGATGCTGATCTTGTGTCATAGATCTCTCACTTTTGGTTACCCTCCTTTATAAAGCCGAAATTTGCCAAATTTCAATTGCAAATAAATCGCAGCTTCAGCCGACACGTCCAAAAAAACCCATTTGTTCAGACGCGCTGAAACATGCGCCAGGCCTGTCATAATGGCTTAGCACAGCCACAATGCGCGATCTTTGGCTGTTGACCTGCGACACGCGATGCGCCGTATTTCGGCCAAGAAAAACGTTCAAAGTGCCTGCGTCTTGTTGCAATTGCGTTGGTGACAACCGACCTGCAAGCAGGTCGGCAACGCCAGCATGATTGGCATCTGTGTCGCTGCGCAAATCCTGCGCATACTCAAAGTCGCCACCGTCTTGCGCCGATTGCAGCAACAAGGTCGTGGTAAAAATTGACCTGTCAAAATGCCAGTTCAGCGCCTCACCGGTGCGGTACTCCAACACGTTTATACCCGACAACGGATCGTCCATCACATAGAGCGCAGACTGTTCCATAACGGCTGCAAGAAAATGCATAAAAGGCCGCCAGTTGTACAATCGATCAAGGGCAGTACCCAATAGTTGGTCATGACACAGGGTGTGATTGGCCGTCTCGACCTTAGCAAGGGCAGGATCATCCGGCGCCAGTCCGTCCATCTGATCCTGAAAATATATATTGTGCGACCGACGATGGTGGAACGACTCTGTCTCAAGCCGTGGGCAAACATGGTCGAGCATTTCAGCAATCGATTTGGGCCGCATGAACCCCGCCAGATTGAACAAGCCATGGTGCGCCAAGCCAGCCTTGGCATCGTCAACCATCTGCTGGTATGCTGTACTGCCCTTTTGATCCACCGGGTATCGGTCGAGGTCGAGAATATCTTTCATCCGGCCATCCTGCGCCCCATGGGCCTGCGCGCGCAACCATTTTTCGCAAATTCTGAACAGCAGAAGACACAGTTGGCCACACTTGCGCCTTCAAGCTCTGCAATGATAGATGGATTGAAAAGTGGCCAATCTGGCCAATCGAGCAATTGATCACGAGGGCCAAATGTCGGACTATCCCAACAGTTTTGATAAAAACGCGCTGCTAAAGTGCGCGCGCGGAGAGTTATTTGGACCCGGCAACGCGCAACTGCCAGAACCCCCAATGCTTATGATGGATCGGATCACCGACATCTCTGGCGACGCAGGTCCCAATGGCAAAGGCCATGTCGTGGCCGAATTCGATATCACGCCCGACTTGTGGTTCTTTGACTGCCATTTTCCCGGCAACCCAATCATGCCCGGCTGTCTGGGCCTTGATGGCTTGTGGCAGCTTACGGGCTTCAACCTTGGTTGGCGCGGCTGGCAAGGGCGTGGGTATGCGTTGGGTGTTGGCGAAGTCAAACTGACGGGCATGGTGCGTCCCGATCGTGAGATGCTGACTTATTATGTCAACTTCACCAAAGCCATCCAAACACGGCGCCTGACCATGGGTGTGGCAGACGGTCGGGTAGAAGCCGACGGCGAAGTCATCTATCAGGTCAAAGATATGAAGGTCGCGCTGTCAGAAAACTGACCCGATCAAACTGAGCCAGAAAGGGCCATTAGCATGCGTCGCGTTGTTGTAACCGGGTTGGGTGTAGTTTCGTCTATCGGTAATTCCGCGCCCGAGGTCATAACCTCGCTCAAGTCGGGCACATCGGGCATCGAGGCAAGCCCCGCAATGGCAGAGCACGGATTTCGCAGCCAGATTGCGGGCACGCTCAAAATCGATGTTACCGAACATGTCGAAAAACGTACGCTGCGCTTTATGGGGCAAGGTGCAGCCTATGCCCATATCGCCATGACGCAGGCCATCGCCGATGCAGGCCTTGAAGACAGTGACGTGGTCAATCCGCGCACCGGTCTGGTTGCCGGATCCGGCGGGCCATCGACCTCGGCGATGCTGGCGGCACACCAAACGGTTCTGAAATCCGGTGCCACCAAGCGTATTGGTCCCTTTGCAGTGCCCAAATGCATGTCGTCCACGATCAGCGCCAACCTCGCCACCGGGTTTAAGATCAAAGGAATCAATTATTCGATCACCAGCGCCTGTTCGACGTCGCTGCATTGCATCGGCAACGCAGCCGAACAGATCATGCTGGGCAAACAGGACGTGATGTTTGCAGGCGGCGCAGAAGAGCTGGACTGGACACTGTCGTGCCTGTTCGACGCGATGGGGGCCATGTCGTCAAAATACAACGATGCACCAACCACGGCGAGCCGCGCCTTTGACGCAGACCGTGATGGGTTTGTAATTTCTGGTGGCGGCGGGATCGTCGTGCTTGAAGAACTGGAACGTGCCCGTGCCCGCGGTGCGAAAATCTACGCCGAAGTCACCGGCTATGCCGCCACATCGGATGGCCACGACATGGTGGCCCCGTCAGGTGAAGGCGGCGAGCGCGCCATGAGATTGGCATTGGACACGCTGCCTCGGGATCGTAGTATCAGCTATATCAATGCCCACGGAACCTCGACCCCCGTCGGCGACATTGGCGAGATTGAGGCAGTTCGTCGCGTCTTTGGGCAAGGAACCACACCGCCCGTCAGCTCAACCAAATCAATGACGGGCCATGCACAGGGTGCAGCAGGTGCCCTCGAGGCGATCTTTAGTCTTCTGATGCTAGACAATGATTTTATTGCACCATCAATCAATGTCTCAACGCTAGATCCGGCATTGGCCCCAGAAGAAATCGCCACTTCTTTTCGAGCCGAGGCCGGGCTTGATTCTGTCATGACCAATTCATTTGGCTTTGGCGGTACAAACGGGTCGATGATCCTCTCCAGATTTCACGGGTAACAAGTTAACATGTCAGATTTGCTTAAAGGAAAACGTGGCCTTGTGATGGGTGTCGCGAATGAACGGTCGATTGCCTGGGGGATTGCCAAGGCTCTGGCAGAGGCCGGTGCGGAACTGGCTTTTACCTATCAAGGCGAGGCCTTTGGGAAACGGCTTGAACCTTTGGCCTCAAGCGTAGGCTCTGATTTTATGGTCGATGTGGATGTGACGGATGACGCGTCGCTCGATGCGGCGTTTGACGCACTTGGCGCACGTTGGCCCACAATCGATTTCGTCGTGCATGCCATCGCTTTTTCAGACAAGTCGGAACTAACAGGCCGGTTCCTGAACACCAGCCGTGAAAACTTCAAGGTTTCGCTGGATATCAGCGCCTATTCCTTTATCGAAGTGGCGCGCCGGGCACATCCTCTTATGATCGAGAACGGTGGCACACTTCTGACGCTTACCTATCAAGGATCCAACCGCGTGGCACCGAATTACAATGTGATGGGCGTCGCCAAGGCAGCACTGGAATCTGCAACGCGCTATCTGGCCAATGATCTGGGCCCCGAAGGCATCCGCGTCAATGCAATCTCTCCCGGCCCGATGAAAACGCTGGCCGGAGCTGCAATTGGCGGGGCACGCAAGACGTATAAGCATACCGATCAAAATGCACCGCTGCGTTCAAATGCAACGCTCGAGGCCGTGGGCGGTACCGCCGTTTATCTTTGTTCGAATGCAGGGGCCTGCACCACCGGAGAGATCATCCGCGTCGACGGTGGGTTTCATGTTTTGGGCATGCCGCAGGCCGAACACCTGTGACAACTCTGCGCATACGAGCCTTTGACAAAGTTTTAGCGACAGATTGACGTGGCTTAAACCCGCACAACCTCCATAGCACCAACTTTGGGACGGCGGGCGGGGCGCATTTGCCCTCGGGCAAACAGCGTCCGCGCGGCGTCACGCAGGATCGAACGACACAACCTCGAAATCAAACGTCAGGTCCTTTCCCGCCAATGCGTGATTGGCATCAAGTATTACCTCTTCTTCGCCAACATCGACAACGGTCACCAGCAACGGTTGTCCTTGTGGCGTCTGCATCTGTAACTGCAAACCAACCTCCAGCGGAATTTCTACAGGTATAGCATCGCTTGGCACAGCTTGCCGCATCGTCGGATTAATCGGGCCATAGGCCTGATCACAGGCGATTTTGACCAACTTCCTGTCGCCTGTTGTCATGCCTGGCAATACGACATCCAGCCCCAGAATGACTTGGCCGGACCCGACAACGAACTCCAAAGGGTCCCGCCCTTCGGAACTGTCAAATACAGTCCCGTCCAGCAATGTGCCCGTGTAATGAATACGCACGGTGTCCCCGTCCTTGATCACTGCCATGTCAACTCTTCCCTTTTCTTCCACCATAACGGGCGCATGTTTGCCCCATGCCTTCCTCATACGTTGACGTAAACCCCATGAGACCCCTTTTCGTTCCACGGCCCTCGTGTCACTGTGTTTCAAACGGAGATAACCATGCCCATCACCACCTGTATCTTTGATGCCTATGGCACCCTGTTTGACGTCGCCGCAGCCGCCCGCCAAGCCGCAGCTGAACCCGAGTTCCAAGCGCTCGAAACCAGTTGGCCTGCGTTGGCCGAACAATGGCGCCTGAAGCAGTTGCAATATACGTGGTTGCGCGCTGTGACTGGTGCACACACTGATTTTTGGCAAGTCACTCAGGACGGTCTTGATTGGGCCCTGGAAAAAACCGGGCATGCAGGCCAACCCGCTCTGCGCGAACGGCTGCTGGCGCTCTATTGGGAACTGCAAGCCTATCCCGAGGTGCCGGAAATGCTGCACCGGCTAAGGGCAGCAGGCCTCAATACCGCTATATTGTCCAACGGATCGCCCGCCATGCTGCAAGGCGCGGTCCGCTCTGCAGGAATCACAGAGTTTCTTGACGATAGCCTCTCAGTGGAAGCCGTTGGAATATTCAAGCCTGACCCGCGGGTTTACGCTCTGGTCGAGAAACGATTTGAGTGCCCGCGATCAGAAGTTCTTTTCGTGTCGTCCAATGGGTGGGATGCAGCGGGTGCAGCAGGCTACGGATTTGAAACAGTCTGGGTGAACCGAGCAAGCGAACCCATGGACCGCCTGCCATGGAAACCCCACACCATTTTGCCTGACCTGACAGGCATTCCAGAGCGGGCAGGTGTCTGATGCCATATTTCAATTCATCAGACGGCTTGCGCTTGCATTACACAGACCAGGGCGAAGGATTGCCCATCCTATGCCTTGCTGGGCTCACACGCAGTACTTCGGATTTTGACTACGTGGCACCGCACCTGCCCCCCTGTCGCCTGATCCGCCTTGATTACCGCGGTCGTGGCCGTTCTGACTGGGATGCAAACTGGCAAAATTACGCTCTTCCCATTGAAATCGGCGACGTGCTTGCGTTGCTTGATCATCTATCCCTGGATGCTGTTGCGATCCTTGGCACCTCTCGCGGGGGGCTCAACGCAATGGGACTTGCTGCGACAGCTCCGGAACGGATGCTAGGCACGGCATTGAATGATGTCGGGCCGGAACTTGCTCCACAAGGTCTGGCGACCATCATGACCTATCTCGGCCACCGCCCTGCGTCCCGCACCCACAATGAAGCAGCTGCAGCCCTTGCGCATGTCATGACAGGGTTCCACAACGTGCCTGCCGAAAGATGGATGCAAGAGGCTATGATCCATTTCCACAAGGTCGACGACGGGCTCAACATCACCTATGATCCCGATTTGCGGCGTGCCATCGAAACTGGTGGAGATGTGCCTGATCTATGGCCGTTTTTTGACGCTTTGGCAGGCAAACCTCTTTGCCTGATACGAGGGGCAAATTCAGAACTCCTGCGGATGGACACTGTCCAAAAGATGCGTGAGCGCAGACCAGACATGATTTTTGCAAATGTGCCGGACCGGGGCCA
>JABITU010000156.1 GCA_018668195.1 Tateyamaria sp.
ATCGAGCTGGCGCAGCAGTCGAAACAGCTGGTCCTCATGCTCTGGGTTGGCCTTAAAGGGTATCATTCACAACTCGTTCAACTATCGTGTTTGTTTACGAGTGGGCGGATATGCGAGAAAGTTTGTTCATGCAAGAACAAACTTTTTGTGCGTTATATTTTGCAGTTGGTCATTGATCAGCAAAATGAAATGCGTTGCTGAATTGCCTGAAAAAACTTCTTGATAATGATTTAATACTGAGCGGCAGGCTCTGGTTTTGCTGGGTTGGCCAGTTGATCATGCAACGTCCTTGCGTCTTTTATTGGTAGTGACGACAGTTCCGTATTCCGCCCTCTTAATTCCAGTGACACCATATCATTACGAACGACGTCCAGCCCTGCTGCATGCAACACATCTTTCGACAATATGACCTGAACGCCGAGCGTTTTTGTCTGTCCCTCGAGCCGCGACGCCGTGTTGACCGTGTCGCCAATCAGGGTGCGGGGCGCCAGCCCTGCGGCACCGATCTCGCCCAAGACAACATTGCCGAGGTGTACTCCGATCCCAATGGAAATGGCTGCAGCCCCTTCATTGCCCAGTTTGTCGTTAAATTCATCCAGCGCCTCGGCGATGCCTTGAACCGCATTTATGGCGGCCTTCGCAGATTGCGCAGGCGTATCGGTTTCAAATACGGCCATCAGCCCGTCTCCGAGGTATTTGTCCACCGTACCGCCCGACCGAATAATGGGGGGGACGATCGCGTCGAAGAAGCGGTTGAGCATGTGCACAACATCATAGGGCAACTGACCATGCGTGCGAGCGGTAAAGCCGCGCATATCGAGAAACAGAATCGCAAGCTGCGCTTCTTTGCCTTGACTGGCATGTGCTCGCCCACGCTCGCCATCTTGGCTGAATACCCGAAAGATTGTTATCGGACCGGTTGGGCGCATCTGGCAAGCAAGTCGCGCATTTGAAGGTGCTCCGACTGCCGCCAAACTGCGCGCCTCGGCCGTCGAGGGTGGCTGTAGATCGTCAAGACCGTCTTCGACGATCACGCGGCAGGTTGTGCACCGGCCCCGCCCACCACATAATGCCGTGTGCGGCACACCAACGGCCTGAGATGTTTCAAGCAAGGTTCGGGCCCGCGGCGCGCGTACCGTTGGACCGTCGATATAAGTGATCCTGACAGGCCTGCGCAGCGTCGCAAGGCCGCGCCGTGCCAATAGGATTGCGGCAAGCGTACCCAGAATGAACCAAATCACCGTATCTGTCTGCTGGTCGATCCTTGCCAGAGTTGCGAAGTCCTGTGCATCGGGAAAACGCCGGGCTTCGAACACAGAAGCGCGGCTATCGGCGTCTTGCAGCACATCCTTGATTTCCCGTCCCGCATTCACGAACCCGACGGTGGCCAACATTGGCACAAGTACGCCCAGCCCGATCATCCACGGTATTGCGCGTTGCCACCAAGGTGTTATGCGCAGCCACATGTGCAAACCAATGCAGCCGTGGACCCATGTCATGCCCATCAGAGCCACCTGCATCCATCCATTCCAAGTGTCCCAGATCAACGCGGCCAGATAGCCTATGCGGGTCTCGACGCCAAACGCGTCAAACGCGACATAGGTGTAGATTAAATGGCTGCTTAGGATCAGGGGAATGGCAATCCCAAAGCCGATTTGGATCGCATCGACCGGTGACATTCGCAGTGTGCTGCGCATTACGACTTTAAAAAGTGTCAGAAACAGGTGCGCGATAAGTGCCAGCGCCAATAATGCGGCGCCGATATAACTGCGGGTGATTGCAAGCCGAGCATCCTGAAACGCGTTGGCAAAATCCTGAGAGATCAGGACACCAGCAATGTTCATAAGGTGCAGTGTCACATAGAGCATCAGGACCAGACCAGATCCGATCCTGATGCGCGTTGCCCAGTCTCCGCGCCATAACACGTTTGACATATCGCCTATCTTTACCTTGTGACCAACCGAGAAAACCGTGGCGTTTTGCTCAGGTTCAGTCAACCTGCATTTCCAGTGAAGCGATGGCGACTTGCTGGGGCGGCTATGGCGCCTCGCACGTTACCCTAGTTTTCCTGACTGTCGCAGAATGATTACTTCGCTAATGCGTTGACGGGCGTGGCGGTGTCGTCCAAGTCGTTTTCTGCAATAAACCGTTCAGCTTCGAGCGCTGCCATGCACCCCATCCCCGCAGATGTAACTGCTTGTCGGTATTTGTGATCTGTAAGGTCACCTGCAGCAAAAACACCTGGCACCGACGTTTCGGTGCTGTCTGGTTTGGTAACAACATAGCCACCCATATGAGTTTCCAGCACATCCTTGACCAACTCGTTTGCAGGCGCGTGGCCTATGGCGACAAACACACCCTTTGCCGGGATGCTGGTAATTTCGCCAGTCGTTATGTGCTTGACCTTGACCCCCTCGACACCAAGTGGGCTGTCGCCGCCATAAACCCCTTCCAACTCGTGGAACCAAAGCGGGTGGATCTTTGGGTTTTTCATCAGCCGGTCAATCAAGATCTTTTCGGCGCGTAATTCGTCGCGGCGATGAATGAGCGTCACTTTTGATGCAAAATTTGTCAAAAACAGAGCTTCTTCTACGGCTGTGTTGCCGCCACCTATGACAACAATTTCTTGGCCACGATAGAAAAACCCGTCACAGGTTGCGCAGGCGCTGACGCCGAAACCTTTGAACTTTTCCTCTGAGGGCAGGCCAAGCCATTTTGCCCGAGCCCCGGTGGCCAGAATAATCGCGTCAGCCACGTATTCGGTGCCGCTGTCTGATTGAGCCACGAAGGGGCGTTTTGAAAAGTCCACTGAAGTAATGATATCGCCAATAATTTCGCAACCCATGGCTTTGGCATGATCCTGCATGCGGATCATAAGGTCGGGCCCTTGAACTTCGGTGTCACCGGGCCAGTTTTCCACCTCGGTCGTTGTGGTCAGTTGACCACCTGGTTCGATGCCCTGAACCAGAATTGGGTTTAGCATTGCACGGCTGGCGTAGACGCCTGCGGTGTATCCCGCCGGGCCGGAGCCGATAATAAGAACCTTGGTGCGTTTCGTGTCAGCCATAATAACCCCCGGGGGAAAAGTCGTTTGCAGCAAGGGAGATATAGACGCAGGGTGCGCCCGTTTGAACCCCGATAGTGTGGATTTACGCTGTATTAGTAGCAAAGTTCGATCTTGTGATTATTTTCAAATATTGCGCAAACGCGAAATATAATTGCGCATGCGTTGGGATCTGCTAAAAGAAGCGAAAATTCAGGGGGTAGGAATGGCAAGTACACGGCTTGATCCGATTGATCGCAAGATCCTTGCAGAACTTCAGGCCGACGGCCGTATGACCAATGTTGAGTTGGCCAAACGCGTTGGCATTTCTGCACCACCCTGTTTGCGCCGCGTCAGAACCCTTGAGGAAAATGGATATTTGAAGGGCTATCACGCCGATGTTGACGCCTCGGAACTTGGCTTTGAAGTTCAAGTCTTTGCCAATGTGGGCTTGGCCAGCCAAGCCGAAGTGGACCTGAGCGCTTTTGAAAATCGCTGTAGGGCTTGGCCGTTGGTACGCGAGTGCCACATGCTTAATGGTGAAGTAGATTTTATCCTGAAATGCGTGGCACCGGATCTGTCGAGCTTCCAAAGCTTTTTGACGGGTGAATTACTGACGACGCCAAACGTCGCTTCGGTCAAGACTTCTCTGGTCATCCGTCAGGCCAAGGATGCTCCAGGCGTGCCATTCGATGTGCTAGAAGAGCGTCTGAACAAGCAGGCGTGATACGTCCAAACGGGTCTCTATTTCCAGGCGAAGCAAAACCTTTCCACCACTCGTAACGCAATCGGCGCACCATAAGGGTGCGCTGAAGTTAAATTTTGAGCGGAACATGGTCGCTTTGAACATGAATGCCGCGATGGCAAAAGACTTAGCCGGTTTTTGCCAGCTTAACTTTTGCGGTCCGCTTTTGAATAAATGCCGCGCGATGTTTGCCGCGTGTCCAGGGCATTCGAATATCGTTTGTGCTGGCCGTCTGTGTGATCGACTGTACGAAGCGAATGTTTTTCATCATTTGTCTGTTCTCGTTACTGTACTCGGGCCAATGGCCCTTCTGAAGACATGTATGACGGTGCTTTTGGGCAGATTTTAGGCGATTTTAAAAAGAACTGAACGATCGGGCTTTATAAAAAATGCAAATGTGACGTCAGTTTTGCCTGTCTTTTAGGCTGTTGCGGCATTCTGCTGGTGCGAGGACTTGCAAATGGGGCGTTACCGTGGTGCGTTTGGCCACAATCTTGTCCAAATTACAGGGTGATCGTTGCGATCAGTCGTCCGTAATCAGGATCTTTATTGTGCACCGAACGCCGATAGGAATAGAAGCGACCAGAGTCATAATAGGTGCAGTTGCGGGTCCATTCAGCCAAAGCTATCCCCGCATTGCGCAGACGTTCTAGCCCGTAACCAGGCAGGTCAAAGTGCACACGGTCCCCAGTGCCGCCAATAAAGAATCGCGAGTTTTGAGGGTTTTCATCCAAAAATAGCTCGAGAAATTCTGGGCCAACCTCATAGGCGCGTTGGCTGATCGTTGGCCCTATGACTGCGTGAATGCGGTCACGCGTGGCGCCTTGATCTACCATAGCATCAATGGTCGCTTCCAAAATTCCGGCTTGCGCGCCCTTCCATCCCGCATGAGCGGCGCCGATCACACCGGCTTGGGCATCGGCGAAAAGCACAGGCTGGCAATCTGCCGTCAAAACGGACAGAGCGAGGCCGGGTGTGCGCGTGACCAGCCCATCGGCTTTTGGTTTGTTGGTATATGGGCGGTTAACATGCAAGACATTTGCAGAGTGGATTTGATGGACGCCGAGCAAATGATCATGTGCCACGCCCATGGCTTCGGCGACGCGGGACCGATTTATAGCGACAACTTCTGTCTGATCCGAGCTTCCAGTGCCGCAATTTAGCCCTGCAAACACACCCGAAGACGCACCACCGGCCCGCGTAAAAAAGCCGTGGCGAACCGGTGCAAGCGCATCCGCTGTCAGAATTTCTAATGTCATTTTGTCAGTCCGGGTGGTGGGGCAGATGCAGCTGGGAACAGACCCAGCACTTTGAACAGGTTTCCCATTTCTTCCGGATGCGTCAAGCGCCGATGTGCCGCAACATGAGTTTCAAGAGCGTGTCCGTCAAGCTTCTGGGCCAGCTGCTGCGCGCGCGGGGTAATACCAAGCCGTTCGAGAAATACCCCTTGGGGCGTGACCCGTGCATAGGCGGCCGGGGCGGCGGATTGTGCCAGCGTTTCGAAATCGACATGGACGGTCAGGTCAGCCTCGCCAGGCCGTTCCAGTGGATCGGTGCTGGCATGGTTTGCAAGGGCTTGTAATGTATCGCCCAGGCTGCGCCAGTCGCCATAGTCGATTATCAGCGCCGCGCCACCTTGGGACGCAATGCGTTGGCCAATCGTGCCAACGATCTGGCATGCGGGCGCACAGGTTTCAACAATATCGCCGGTTTTTGTATCGTCCAGCCGGTGTGCCAGATGGGTTTGCGGCGCCGCTGGCCTAAGGCCGAAGGCCAGAGCATTCTCGGCGAGACCGATGCAACGCTCGCGCCAGCCGGTGCTGTCTCTCTGAAATTGACGGACGGGCAGGGCGTCAAAGAATTCGTTGGCCACCAACCAGAGTGGTCCATTTGGTATCTTGTGAACAGAGTCTACCCATGTGACCTCATGTCCCACAAGCGTCTTGGCCTGTTCTGACTGTAACAGCGGCGAGGCTTCGACCAAAATGATCCGCGCAGCCGCGTGAAAACCGGGCACCGTGTGCGCGGCGCGCAGGACATCAGCCATCAGGGTGCCGCGTCCGGGGCCAAGTTCAACCAGATTAAAAGGGGAAGGTGCGCCCTGATCCAACCAGCTTTGGGCAAGGCTTAGTCCGACAAGTTCGCCAAACATCTGGCTGATCTCTGGCGCGGTGACGAAATCGCCTTTGCGTCCCAGTGGGCTGCGCGACGTGTAGTAGCCCTTGGTCGGGTGCAGCAATGCCTCTTCCATGAAGGCGGCAACGGTGATTGGACCCTCTGCACGAATGCGTGCGATCAGATCGTCACGCAGGCTCATGGCGAAACTGGGCCCCGCCAACGCGCCCGCATAATCAACCAAAGCCCCAGAACAATCATCGGCAGCGAAAGCAATTGCCCCATCGTCAAACCATAGCCGGTTACATGCCACGCAAGTCCAAGTGGGTTGTTCTTAGAGATGAATTGCGCATCCGGTTGACGCACGAACTCGACCACAAAGCGCGCAAGACCGTAGCCCGCAAAAAATGTCCCGCTTAAAAGTCCAGGGCGTTTGTAGCCATCCCGTCGCCAAACCAGCCACAACAAAAGGCACAACAGAACAAGACCTTCGAGCAGTGCTTCGTAGAGTTGCGACGGATGACGGGTGCACAGGCCAATCACGTTAGGGCAGTCTTGTGCGGCATATCCGGGAAACGCGACAGCCCAGGGCAGATCAGTTGGGCGCCCCCATAGTTCAGCATTAATGAAATTTGCGAACCGTCCCAGCAAAAGACCGGGCGGCACACCCAGTGCAATGGCGTCTGCAGCGCTGAGCCGGTTGATGTTCTGTCGACCGGTGTAAATCCATGCGGCAACAATGACGCCGAGCAATCCGCCGTGAAACGCCATGCCACCCTCCCATATTGCCAGAATTGCGAGTGGATTTTGCAAATAGATGTCCGGCTGATAGAAAAGCACATAGCCAATCCGTCCGCCAAGCAGGACGCCAAGAATGATCCATGTGAGCATGTCTTCGATCTGGGCGGCGGTCATCACGGGTGTTTTATTGGGCCAAAGCCGAGCCGATTTCACAGTCATCACAACCAGACGCCAGCCAATGACGATGCCTACAATATATGCCAAAGCGTACCACCGCAGCGCCAGATCAGATCCTAAAATCGAGATCGAAAAAATCTCGGGTGAAATATCAGGAAAAGAGATCATGGATTGCATGTGCGTCTGAATGCCTCTGTGTTAAAGCAAGGTCAAGCTTGCACGCGGTCCGGTGGTGGCCCATATATGCTTGATTGAGCTACGGGAGACAAAGCAATGCAGACACGCGGCAAAATTTTTGACGATATTTCGCAGTTGATGACCAACGCGATGGGTGTAGCTCAAGGGGCCAAGGATGAGGCTGAAACGGCGATGAAGTCGATGATGGATCGCTGGCTTGCTGACCGGGATTTTGTAACTCGGGAAGAGTTTGATGCCGTACGCGCGATGGCACAAAAAGCACGCGAGGAAAACGAGGCTCTGAAGACGCGGCTGGATGCGTTAGCGACCAAGTAATCCAACGGCGGCGCTGCCGCACTGTTCTATTTAATTGCCAGTTTATTGTGATCGCTCTGGGTTCTACCCTGGGCGCTTTTTCAGTTGCTCAAGCATCTTATCTGCACGTTGGCAGGTGAACAGGTTACCTTTCTCCCCTGTGTCGGCTGTTTTGGATACGCCATAATTAAGAGCTTATTTTGCGGATAAAATGAGTTTGTCCCCAACTTATTGCGGTTATCCCCAAATAAAGGGTTGCCAGACGGTGCTGGCACAGCCACCATATATGGTAGGAGAACGGGGGATCGCCCCGGCTTCTAGAGCAGGCACCTAGCGCTTGGGGCGCTGCCAGCCCCGATCGTTACAGCGAATAAGAGGTGGCAACATGGCACTTTCCGAACAGTTTCTCGAAGAAGACATTCATCCCATTGATATCGTCGAGCATATTGCAGAGCATCACGATTGGGATTTTGATCGTATCGCGGATGATCAGATTGCAATGGCCGTTGAAGGGCAGTGGCGTACTTACTCGATAACGCTGGCCTGGTCTGGTTATGACGAGACATTGCGCATGGTGTGCACGTTTGAAATGGAGCCGCCCGAAGAAAAATTGCCTGCGCTTTATGAATTGCTGAATCATGTCAATGATCAGTGCTGGGCCGGTGCCTTTACGTATTGGGCCGAGCAGAAACTGATGGTGTACCGTTATGGCTTGGTGCTGGCTGGCGGCCAGGTAGCGGGCCCCGAGCAGATCGATACCATGATCGGTGCGGCTGTTATGAGTGCTGAGCGTTATTACCCTGCCCTTCAGCTGCTGGTGTGGGGGGATCGCAGCCCACAAGACGCCATGCAGGTCGCCATTGCAGAGGCCTACGGCCGCGCGTAATCTGAGCCCCTGACACGTTTCGGGGGGAAATCATGCAAGATAGTCGTATTGCGGCCCATGGCCTTGTGCTGTTGGGATGCGGCAAGATGGGGTCAGCGATGCTGGCCGGGTGGTTGGCGCGCGGTGTGCCGCCTTCGCGGGTGTGGGTTCAGGACCCTGCGCCGTCGGATTGGGTTCGCAGTACGGGTGTGCACATCAATGTGGCCCTGCCTAAAGCACCGGCGGTGGTGTTGATCGCAGTCAAGCCGCAGATGATGGGCGATGCCCTGCCAGCTATCTCGGAATTGGCCAAAGGGAGCACTGTTTTTGTATCCGTAGCTGCGGGTACACCATTAGCCGCCTTCGAAGAGGCCTTTGGCGCGCAGACGCCAATCGTTCGGGCGATGCCCAACACGCCAGCAGCGGTGGGGCAAGGGATCACGGCAATTTGCGCCAATGATGCCGGGCAAGGGGCGTTGGACGAAGCCGAGCTGCTGTTGTCTGCCGTGGGTGCGGTGGTTCGGTTGGAGAGTGAAGCGCAGATGGATGCCGTGACTGGTGTCAGTGGGTCTGGACCAGCCTATGTATTTCATATGATTGAAACATTGGCTGCAGGCGGCGTGGCGCAGGGCTTGCCACATGCACTTGCCATGCAACTGGCCAAGGCGACGGTGGCGGGCGCGGGCGCTTTAGCGATGCAGTCAGATGATGATCCGGCGCAATTGCGGGTGAATGTCACCAGCCCCAACGGCACAACGCAAGCCGCGCTCGAAGTTTTAATGGACCCAGAGACGGGCTTTCCCACTTTGATGCTACGTGCAGTTGCTGCGGCATCTGACAGGTCAAGGGAACTGGCAAATGGATGAGATCAGCTTTGACGATTTCCTGAAGATCGATGTGCGCGTGGGGCGTGTGCTGCGCGCCGAGCCTTATCCCGAGGCGCGTAAACCTGCGATAAAATTGTGGATCGATTTTGGCGCGGAGGTTGGGGAGAAAAAAACATCAGCCCAAATCACGGATCACTATAGCCCCGAGGGGCTGATTGGGCAGCACGTGATGGCCGTGGTTAACTTTCCGCCGCGCCAGATCGGTAAGTTTATGTCAGAGGTGCTGGTTCTTGGGTTTTCAGATCCTCAGGGCAAAATAGTTCTGGCACGACCTGATGCTGATGTACCCGTTGGGGGGCGACTACATTGAGCCGCATTTTGATCACACGCCCCTTGCCAACACAAGTGTTGGATGCAGCGCGCGCCGTGTGCGCTGATGTGGTTGTCCGCCAAGAAACCCAACCGATGAACGGAGACGAGATGCGCGCAGCATTGCGCGATTGCGACGCTGTGCTCCCGACACTGGGTGATCAGTTTGCCGAAGCCGTGTTTGCCGATGTTCCAAACGCACGCTGCCGTTTGCTGGCGAATTTTGGGGTCGGGTACAATCATATTGATGTGGCGGCAGCAGGCGCTGCGGGTATCGTGGTTACAAACACGCCCGGTGCCGTGACAGATGCCACGGCGGATATTGGTGTCATGTTAATGCTGATGTCTGCCCGCAGGGCGGCGGAGGGTGAGCGTTTGGTTCGGTCTGGTCAGTGGGAAGGGTGGCATCCCACTCAGATGCTTGGGCTGCACATGAGTGGCAAACGCGTTGGTATTGTCGGCATGGGCCGTATCGGCCAAGCGATTGCGCACCGATGTCATTATGGGTTTGGGATGTCGGTTCATTACTTCAATCGCTCTGCAAAACAACTGCAATTTCCAGCCCAACGGGCGGCATCTCTGGCTGATCTTGCCCGTACGGTGGATTTTGTTGTCGTCGCTGTGCCCGGCGGTGCAGAGACATACCATTTTATCGATAGGCATGTTTTTGCTTCCATGCAGGCGCATGCGCATTTCATAAACATTGCGCGTGGCGATGTAGTCGATGAAACGGCGCTGATTGCGGCCTTGCAGAGTGGTCAAATCGCCGGTGCAGGTTTGGATGTTTATAAATTTGAGCCAAAAGTTCCCAAGGCGCTGACGGCGTTGGACACAGTGACTGTGCTTCCGCATTTGGGCACGGCAGCTTTGGAGGTTCGTATCGCGATGGGGATGGTGGCCGTTGAAAATCTGGCTGCGTTTTTGTCGGGTACTGATGTGCCGAACCCCGTGTAGATAACAGCGTGGTAGGGTTAAAGCGCTATGTGCAAAATTCGTAAGACCTACTGCTGCCTGAAAATAAAAAATTTCAACGCGTTAAAGCGTGTTGCGTTTAGTCGGTAACAAAAGAACGCTGACACTCCCTCTGGTCGAACGCGTTTTTTTTGCATCTTGGATCTCATAAAACACAACACGCTTAAGATGATACAAGATGTTTCAGGTATTTGGTCAAAGGCTATGGGATCAAGTTTTTCGCATGACGCTTTGGGCGTCGTGAACTGTGCCTGACCACATGTGCGTCAATCACCGACGGCCTCTCGCCAGTGTCGTCTGCACAGTGAAACATAAGTCTCATTCCCGCCGATCTGAACTTGTGCGCCGTCGGTAATTACTTTGCCCGCTGCATCCTGCCGGATCACCATTGTCGCCTTTTTTCCACAATGGCAAATTGTGCGTACCTCTCGCATCTCGTCGGCCAGTGCCAGCAGAGTTGCGGAACCTGGAAAAAGCTTGCCGCGAAAGTCAACGCGAAGGCCGTAGCACATTACGGGTAGGTTTAAGTCGTCCACGGCGCGCGCCAGTTGCCAAACCTGATCTTCTGATAAAAATTGCGCCTCGTCCACGAAAACACAGGCAACCAAGCCCTCATTCATGCGTGCCGCGAGCTTGTCAAAAAGGTTGTCGAAAGGTGAGAATGTGTCGGCAGGTGTCTCAATCCCGATTCGCGATGCAATGCGGCCCGAACCTGCCCGGTCGTCCATCTGTGCGGTCAACAGATATGGTACCATCCCGCGTTCTTTATAGTTGTGCGCGGCTTGCAACAGCACGGTCGACTTGCCCGCATTCATGGTTGAGTAGTGGAAATAGAGTTTGGCCATGGTGGTGATGCATAAATTGCCATGTCAATCGGGGCAAGGCATGAGGACAGGTCAGATGAGCTTGAATTTCATCTGCGAGCACATGCAGTCAGAATTTTTGTAGGTGCTTAAGGATATGTAAGCAAACAGACGTTGTTGGATATGCGGATGATGGCGAGTATCTAGTATCGCTGCGCGGTACTGTTCCGGGCCAATGGGCCCGAAAGGCGCCCGCCCACCGACCCTTGGCCGTCCTCTATCCGTGTCGTTCGAGGATAACAGAGCCTACGGAATAACCTGCTCCGAACGAACAGATCAGCCCAATATCTCCATTGATCATGTCTTGTGAGTACTTAGAAAACGCGATGATCGACCCTGCGGAGGACGTGTTGGCGTAGTCGTGCAATATATTGGGCTGTTCGTCTGGTTCTGGTGTGCGACCCAGAACCTTTTTACCAATGAAGTCGTTCATTGTCTTATTGGCCTGGTGCAACCAAAGACGCCTGAGATGTTTTGAGGATATTCCATCACTGGCTATGTGATCAGCGATGTGATGACTGACCATGGGCAGTACTTCTTTGAAGACTTTGCGACCGTTTTGCATGAATTGCATGTCGCGCCGATCGGCGAGGCCATCGGGGCGCGAGCGCCGCAGATAACCATTGTTGTTGCGTATATTGTTAGAGAACTTTGTGGCGCAGCGTGTTGATCGAATTTCGAAACACGTGCCAGCGGCGTTTTCTTTGCGTTCAATAAAGATCGCAGTGGCCACATCACCAAAAATAAAATGACAATCTCGGTCGCGCCATTCCAGATGAGCTGAGCAAATTTCCGGGTTTACAACCAGTGCCGACCGGATCGAGCCAGAGCGCACCATATCCGCTGCAGCCTGTATTCCAAAGGTTGCTGAAGAACACGCAACATTCATGTCAAAGGCAAAGCCTTGAATCCCCAATAAATCCTGGATCTCGATGGCCACGGCCGGGTAGCCGCGTTCAAGGTTAGAGGCTGCGCAGATTACCGCGTCTACATCGCCGGCGGTTTTGTTTGCTGCGGCAAGTGCCTTTTGCGCGGCATCCAGTCCCATCTCAGCCATGATCGATGGTTCGTCGTCTGCGCGCTGACGCAGCAGTGGGTGCATAACATTCGGGTCCAGTATACCGGTCTTGTCCATCACAAAGCGGCTTTCTATTCCAGAGGCCTTCAGGATGAATTCTTCTGACGAATGCTCTTTGGCTTTAGCGTCGCCCGCTGCAATGGCTTTGGCGTTTTCGGCGTTGAACTTGTCGGCATACGCATTGAACGCGAGGACAAGCTCTGCGTTCGAGATGGATTGGTTGGGCGTGAAAACGCCGGTTCCGGTGATGGCTGGTGAAAAAGACAAAAGGCGCACCTATGAGACTGTCGTTATACGAACAAGCGTACATAGCCCGGCTGAGCGCTGCAAGAGTTGCCTTGCGGGGGCCGCATTAGAAATGGCATTTGGCCGTCTGCGGGCGATCTTGTCTTTGATTGTCATTTGACCTCTGTGCTGGCGTTATTGAAGGGATTGACCCTAGTGGGGTTGCTCCTGCAGGCTGCGCGGATGAAAATCTTACATAACCCATTTCGTGGTGTGGGCCTCAGCGGTGTAGCATTGGCCGATATCCCCCTTCCCAGCGTTGATGCCAAGGCGTCCTTGGCGTTGCTGCAGCGCTGCCCACATTCTGGACAGACGCCACTGTTGTGTGCGGATGATATTGCCGCGCACACGAGTGTCGCCGCTGTACACCTCAAGGACGAACGCGGCCGTATGGGTCTTGGGAGTTTTAAGGCGCTAGGTGCTGCTTATGTTATTGCGCGCGACGCTGAGGCGGGTGTGGCGCGCGGTCAAACCTATCTCACGGCGAGTGCGGGAAACCACGGACTGTCATTGGCGGCAGGGGCTGCCGCCTTTGGCGCGCATGCTGTTATCTATATTGCGGATACGGTGCCGGAAAGCTTTGCAGAGCGGTTGCGCAGCATGGGGGCCAGGGTAGTGCGCAGCGGTGCCGATTACGAGGCAAGCATGGCGGCTGCGACGACGGCCGCCGCACGGGATGGGGCGAAACTTTTGTCTGACAGTTCGTGGGCAGGCTATGTTGACCGTCCCTTTAGGGTGATGGAGGGTTATCTGGCTCTGATGGCCGAAGTTTTTGACCAGATTGATGAACCACCGACTCATTTGTTTTTGCAAGCGGGCGTGGGTGGGCTGGCTGGTGCTGCTGCTGCTGCCGCTCGGGTCGCATGGGATGATCAAACGCGTATTATCGTGGTTGAGCCCGAGGCTGCCCCGGCGCTGATCGCTTCGATTGAGGCAGGTAAGCCGGTCGAAACCACGGGTCCAGTATCAGCGATGGGGCGGCTTGACTGTAAGGTACCCTCGCTGATTGCCCTTAAAGGGCTGGCGCGAGATGCGGATGATTTTGTCACCCTGACCGAAGAGGAGGGAAACAACGGGGCAGAGCAGGCAGGCGGATTTGGGTATAAGACAACGCCATCGGGGGCGGCAGGCCTTTCGGCGCTGCTGACTTTGGGGGTGCATCGCGAGGCACTTGGCGTGACTGCGCAATCGCGAGCATTGGCCATCTTGTCAGAAGGCCGCGAAGGTTGAGCGGATTTAACGCTGAAGTATGTCGGTCACGGGCGGGGTGCGCTCATGGCATGGATGCTAAGGTGAGTTTTGATGTTCGGCTGATCAATAAAGAACCAGATCTGAGCCCTTTCAGAGGATTTCTTACCCAGTTTCTGGATGCCCTGATGCGCACTTGGTTCGTTATTGTTCCCGTCTGGGCACAGGCACCTAAGCGCCACAACGTGTTGATGCCAGATACCGGCGCCGACGATCTATTAACGCCTGTAACTGAACCTTTCGGGTGATCCAATGGAACAGGTCTTTACCTATCGTTCTGCCAACGATGATCGCCGCAAGCTGGGCCTGATTGCCTTGCAAGCCGACCAAAGCATCGAAGATGATCTGCGACGATTGCTGCCCCGTGATGTGAGCTTGCTCGTCAGTCGTGTGCCCTCTGGCGAAGAGGTCACGCCCGATTCCCTGCGTGCGATGGAAGGGCATCTGACGGCTGCGGCTGCCTTGTTCCCCAAAGACCATCAATTTGATGCCGTGGGCTATGGCTGTACCTCTGGCACATCTCAAATTGGCGCTGCAAAGGTGGCTGAACGCGTGCAGGCAGGGACGCGTGTGCAGCGCGTGACCGAGCCTGTCTCGGCCCTTGTCGCCGCTTGTCGTGCAGCAAAAATACGTCGGCTGGCGGTGCTGTCGCCCTACGTGGCGTCGGTTTCAAATCGCTTGCGCGAGGTTTTGCAGACCGAAGGCATTGAAACCCCCGTTTTTGGCAGTTTTGCTGAACCAAAAGAAGCACGAGTGGTCAGCATAGATGGGCCTTCGATCATCACCGCATCAACGCAACTGATGCAGGGCACCAAGGTCGATGGGCTGTTTTTGTCCTGTACCAACTTGCGCACGCTGGACGTGATCGCGTCGCTAGAGGCGGCACTAGGCCGACCGGTGCTGTCGAGTAACCTTGTCTTGGCCTGGCACATGCTGGGTGCGCGGGGTGACCCGCGTGATCTGCTTTGTGGTCTTTGATGAAATGCCCGACACATCGCCTAATGCGCTATGCGAAAAACTTGGATCACGTAACGCTGCCTGAATTTAAATATTTCAACACGTTAGATGATATGCGATGTTTTCAGGTATTTCATCAAACGCTATAGTGCGTTCAAATTTTAGATTTGCGGCAGCGTACGTTTGTGCGAGTTTTCCGCTTAAAGCCTTAGCGCATTACGAACGGATTGCTCATTGGTGCGTCAGAGGTATTAATCCATGTTGTTTTGGTGCGGGTGTAATCCAAAATTGCTTCGGCCCCAGCCTCGCGGCCATAGCCTGATTGGTTAAAACCACCAAATGGCGCAATCGGAGAAATGGCGCGATAGGTATTGACCCATGTGATCCCGGACCGG
>JABITU010000157.1 GCA_018668195.1 Tateyamaria sp.
AAACACACCAGAACGGTGTCGATCTCGCCAGATGCGACCATTATTTTGAGGGTTTCGAAATCGTGTGGTTTTGTCATGGTCATACTCCGACAAGTGGTGGCCAGCACCAGTACCCGTGCTGGCCAATGTTATTCATTACCCGAAAGTATAAGGAGGTCCAGCCTTGCTGATGACATCGTTATAGTCTCGGAAGGTTTGCACGATTTTGGCGTTCAATTCGCTTTCTGCGGCGATTTCGGTCCAGAATACTTTGGCAGCTTCTTCGACGACGACCCATTCCTCTTGTGGAATTGTGCGTAGTTGCAATTTGTCACCTTGGGCGCGCAGGCGTGCCTCGCCGCCCCAATACCACTGGTTGCGGTAGGTGTGACCTGCTTCAATCCCTGCCATGACGATCGCTTTTAGATGCTCTGGCAGGTCGGCCCAAACTTGCTGGTTCACAAAGAACGAGCCGATCCAAGCCCCTGAGATGTTGTTGGTCAGGAAGTAGTCGGTGACGTCCGCCCATCCCACGGTGTAGTCTTCCGTGATGCCCGACCATGCCATGCCGTCAAGCTCTCCTGTTTGCACCGCAACTTCTGCGTCCTCGTAGGGAATCGAGACTGGGACCACGCCGAATTGGGACAAAAAGCGGCCCGCTGTCGGGAAGGTGTAAAGCTTAAGGCCATCAAGATCGGCAAGCGACGTGATCTCTTTTTTGGTGTTAAAGTTACATGGATCTTGGCCCGCAGCAGAAAGCCATGTGACTCCAACCTTGGCGTATTCTTCGCGCCAGATATCTGCCAGCCCGTATTGATCAAACAACACGGGCACATCGAGCGAGTGTTTGGTCGCAAGCGGGAAGTAACCGCCAAATTGTTGCAATGGTGTGGGTGACGCCATTGAATCATCGTCGGAGTGAACCGCATCGATTGTGCCGCGCTGGAGCGCTTGGAATAGCTCGCCAGTCGGAACAATTTGGTCGGCATAGTAGAGTTCGATTTCAAGTTCACCGTTCGCGGCTTTGTTAATGAAATCGATCACAGGTTTGGTTACATGTTCGCCAAGTGCCGCGCCAGCATAGGTCTGAAAACGCCACTTGATGGCAGTTTGAGCGCGCGCCACGGAAGGTGCAGCAAGTGCAGCAGCAGTTCCACCGAGGGCGGCGTTGCGTAAGAATGAGCGTCTCGTTGTCATGGTTTTCTCCTTGGTTTGATGATTGCCCCTTAACCGGAGCCTTCTTGGGTTAATTGCTGTAAACGTAATTGGGCAGCCAAAGCGCCAATTGCGGAAAGATCATCACGAGAGCCAGCGCGCCAACCATGACCAAAACGAAGGGCACAATAGAGCGGTAGATGTCTTGGATCGTGATCTCGGGCGGTGCCATGGCTCGCATCAAAAACAAGTTGTAGCCGAAGGGTGGTGTCATATAGGCGATCTGGCAGGTGATCGTATAAAGGATACCATACCACACCAAATCGAACCCAAGTGCGCCGACAAGTGGCACATAAAGCGGGGCAACGATCACCAGCATGGCAGTGTCGTCCAAGAACGTGCCCATCAAGATGAACGTAAGCTGCATCAAGATCAGGATCACCCAAGGGGACAGACCCAACTTTTTGGTAAACAAGCTTTCGATGGCTTTGACGGCGCCAAGCCCATCAAAAACCGCGCCAAAGGCAAGAGCTGCGAGGATGATCCACATGAACATGCACGTGATGCTGAGGGTGTTGCGCACGGAGTTCTCGAAAACCTCACGTGTCATGCGGCCTTTGAGGACAGCGGCGAGGAATGCCGCGAGGGCACCGATGGCAGAGCTCTCAACAAGCGAGGTCCAGCCGTTCACGAATGGCACCATCATGACCGCAAAAATGCCGATGGGCAAAAGTCCTGCAGTCAAAAGTCTCAGTTTTTCCGCGCGCGGCATGTCACGTTCTTCGGCAGAAAGAACTGGTCCCAGCTCTGGGTTTTTCCAGCAACGCACCACGATGTAGATGATGAACATCGCGGCCATCATCAGGCCGGGAATAACGCCAGCCAGCCAGAGTTGACCAACAGGTTGCCGCGCGATCATGGCGTAGAGTACGAGTACCACAGAGGGCGGCACCAAGATTCCGAGACTTGATCCGGCTTGAATGACGCCTGTCACCATCCGTTTATCGTAGCCACGTTTTAACAGTTCAGGCAGCGCAATTGTCGCGCCAATGGCCATACCTGCGACACTCAGCCCGTTCATCGCCGAAATCAGCACCATCAGGCCGATCGTCCCGATCGCAAGCCCGCCTTGCAGGCCGCCCATCCAGACGTGGAACATCTTATAGAGGTCGTCGGCGATTTTACTTTCCGACAGCACGTATCCCATGAAGATAAACATCGGCAGGGTTAGGAGCGGATACCATTTCATCAGCTTCATCGCCGCAGCAAAGCCAAGGTCGAAGCCGCCCTTATCCCCCCAAAGCGCCAGCGATGCGACAACGGCGACAAAGCCAATGGCGCCGAATACCCGCTGCCCTGTTAAAAGCATCAGCATCATCGACGAAAACATCAGTGTGGCGATCAATTCATATGACATCAGATGTCCTCACCCTTGAGCCGCAGCACGTCTTTCAGCAGTTCGGAAATACATTGCAGCAGCATCAGGAATATTCCAATGATCATTACGAATTTTATGGGCCAGAGGTAGGGTCGCCAAGCACTTGATGATCGTTCCATGTGGCCAATTTCTTCGGTGCCTGTGATCAGACCGCCAAAAAAGGAAAACGGTTCGGTCCCCCAATAGCCAAAGGAATAGGCCGTTGAACTAATCGCGCCATACAATAGCACGAGGAGGTAGAAGATGAGAAAGAAGACGGTCATGAGGTCAACCCATGCCTTTTTGTGCAACGACCATTCGCCATAGAGCAAATCCATCCGCACATTCGAGCCAAGTTGGATCGAATAGGGGCCACCCAAAATGTAATAGGCAACCATTGCAAATTGCGCCATTTCAAGCGTCCAAAGGGTTGGTGTGAAGAAGGTTTTGTTCACCGAAGAAATAAGCAGAATCCCCATGATGACGAAAATGCCATACATCAACACACGCCCCACACGGTAGTTTGCGGCATCGACCGCGCGGATATATTGACGCATGAAGCGGGTCATTGGGCTTCCTTTGTAGAGGTTAGTTTCTGCAAACTTTCCGTCAGCCACTTGGACAGCGTGTCAGCCATCTTGTTTTGTTGTTCGACCGTCTGGATGAGGTCATTGCGAATTTCGATCATGACAGTCAGATGACCTGCCTTGATTGCATGTTCTCTTAATGTGTGGGTCACGCCGTGTTCGGGGCCATAGGGCGCATTGCGCAGCACATTCGCTCGGGTGTGGTCCGGAGCCAGTTTTAGCATGATGTCTGCAAGTCGCGTGTCAGTGTCGTGCACAATGCCGATCTCCACGCTGCGCGCTTGCCCGTTATAAACAGGGGTGAAGCTGTGAATGGTCACGATGACGGGCTGCGCTGTCGCGGCGATTGTCTTGGCCAATTGATCTCGGAATGGGGTGTAGTAAAGGTCGGCCCTTTCGCGGCGCTGGTCTGCCGTCAAATCGGCATTCCTCGGAATTTTGATGGTTTCGCTCTGGGTTGGCATTGCGTCCATCGCGCTGGGCGGGCGGTTACAGTCGTAGACAAGACGAGATACGCCAGAGGCCACAAGGCGCGCGTCAAGGCGGGAAGAAATGCCGCGCGCAACATCGATCGCCCCCGGATCCCAAGCTGCATGGCTTAGCAAATCGGCGTCGCGCATCCCGAGGTTTTTGTAGATCTTAGGGATATAGCTGCTGGCATGCTCGCAAACGATCACGATGCAAGATTGACCCCGCGCGTTCTCGACGATCACATGGCCGTCAGATGAGGCGTGTTGAACATGATTCATTTGAGCTCCCCTTAGGTCAAGGTGATTGCTCTTATCAATGTTTGTCAACAGATTTCAGAAAATACCTTCACAGGCTGAGATTGTTTGATATAAAAATAAACAGAATGGAGGCCCAATGCCCCAAGACGAGCAAACAATATCTGATCGTATTCAGCAAAAGCTGGACGAATTGACGCGTGCAGAGCGGCAATTGGCGCTTTCGATTCTTGAGAACTATCCCGCGTCTGGGCTGGGTCCGCTATCTGCCTTAGCCAAAGACGCCCATGTTTCAGTGCCGACCGTCGCGCGGATGGTGCAAAAATTGGGCTACAAAGGCTATCCTGATTTTCAGGCGGAATTACGCGAAGAACTCAGGGCTAAGGTCAAAAACCCAATTGCCAAGCATGATACGTGGGCCGATGCGGTGCCTTCAGAACATTTGCTCAACAGGTTTACCGAAGCGGTGATTGAAAATATCCGGTTGACCCTTGGGCAAATTGACCCTGTGGCCTTTGACGAAGCTTGCTTATTGGTTGCGGATCAGTCGCGTCAGCTTTTTATCGTAGGCGGGCGGATAACCCACACTTTGGCCGAGTATTTCTTTTTGCACATGCAGGTTATTCGTCCGAATTTGACACATGTGCAGTCCACATCGAATACATGGCCCCATTATTTATTGAATGCAAAGAAGGGCGACGTTTTCGTGATTTTCGATGTGCGCCGCTATGAAAATAATACCCTCAAGCTGGCCGAAATGGCCCATGCGCGTGGCGCGAAGATCATCCTTTTCACTGATCAATGGCGCTCTCCGGTGCATCAGTTTGCCAATATTTGCCTGAGTTGTCGGATCATTGTGCCGTCGGCTTGGGATTCTGTGGCGACGCCTATGCTCCTTTTAGAAACGATGATTTCGTCGGTGCAAAACCTGAAATGGGACGAAACAAAACAACGAATGGAGACCCTTGAAGACATGTTCGATCAGACCAAACTCTTCCGTAAATTCACCTAATCTGGAGGTAGGGACATCCGTAGCAACCATGAAAACAATTGCTTCATTAGAGGTGGTCCTTGTTCTTCGACCAGTTTGCAGCCCAGTTAAGGTGGATCAGGGTTTCATGTCAGGCTGCCAGGCACTGTCAGAGCAAAACTGGTTGAGGCGGCCAGGGCATCCCCTTAGCTTCGGGGGATGACAAAACGCAGCC
>JABITU010000158.1 GCA_018668195.1 Tateyamaria sp.
AGTAAGATAGCTGGTCGTTCCTCCCCCCAACAGATCCGCCAAGAGTGTCAGCGCCGCCGCCATGTGCTGGTCGCCACTGTTCCTTTCAGTCGCGAGGTACGAGCGACTGACATAGGGTTGTGCCACGCGCGCATCACGAAGCAGCACGCGACGTTCGGCGGTTTGGGGTGGCTCTGCGCTGCGCTGCCGTTTGGGCAAGTCTGTGTTTGCTGGGATAACGCCGTAGTAGCGCGTGGCCAGCCTGCGCACCTCGTCCGGCTCCACGTCACCAGATACGACAAGAATCGCGTTGTTTGGGTGGTAATAGGTTTCGTAAAACCCGAGCACGTCTTCCATATCGAGCGTCTCCATCTCATGCATCCAACCGATGATCGGTACGCCATAGCGATGGTTGTGGAATTGAACTGCGCGCATTTGCTCACTTAACAGCGCACGCGGGTTGTTTTCGGTCCTTTGATTGCGCTCTTCTATAATCACTTTGCGCTCGGTCTCGATATTGGTTTCAGTCAGGCGAATATTGCGCATTCTGTCGGCTTCCATACGCATCATGATCTCAAGCCGGTCCGCGGCAACACGCTGGAAATAAGCGGTGTAGTCAAAACTTGTGAACGCATTATCGCGCCCACCATTAGCCGCAACAGTCGCCGAAAGCTCACCTTCGGCCAGCGTATCTGTCGCTTTGAACAATAGATGTTCAAGAAAATGCGCCACACCTGATGTGCCGCTGGTTTCATCCGCAGATCCCGCGCGATACCAAACCATGTGCTGCACGACGGGTGCCCGATGATCTTCCACGACGACAACCTGCATGCCATTTTCAAGCTCGAACGTTGTCACTCCGGTGCTGGCGGCAGTGGCCGACATTGGCATGACATGTAAAATAAGGGAGATACCTGCTAGGGCAGATCGCAAACGGGTCATGTGATATCCTGCTACATGATTACTATAATCTTAAGTATCGCAGCATCACGCGGGTTCAAGCCAGCTAGCGTGTTTGTGAAGAAATCCTGATCACATCAGCATAGCTTTTACCTGTTTCCCGTCGGTGCGTTCGGCGTTGGGATGCCGACCCGTTGAAACGCTTCCGCTGTACTCTCTGCGTCCAGTGCCTGACTGCGATATGCTTGAAGATAACGGTCAGTGGCAATTAGGCGTATCTGAGCTAGCCTTGACTCGCGCTGGCGAAAGTCAGCGTCAATTTGCGCTAACGTTTTGCGAATATTTGGGTCGGCGCCAAATCGACTAGTATGTTTCACTAGTGCTGCATCTCGGCTTGGAACAGACCCATTTTCCGATGGGCGCTTACCACCTAATGCGGCGACTGCGTTCTCCAGAGGGCGCGTATCGGAACGATTGATGCCGTCCGGAGTAGGTGCCGGCAAAACAGAAAGATTTTTTGGATACTCCAATGGATTTACAGGAACAATTAGGAATTCGTCCGGCCCATCACCCCGGGCCGTCACCTGTCGCAAACCTTTATTCTCGCAGCCAGCCAGCAGGGTCGCGGCAATCAGCGCACATGCGATTAGTCGCATCCCAAGTCTCCTCGTTTCGCAAGCATTATCGCAGCTTGCCCCTCCTTGTCACGCGCCCTTTTTGCCTGTCTTTTGGTCATGACCAAATAAGACCAGCCCTATTGCCCCAGCAAAAATGAAAATGTCGGCTATGTTAAACACGAATGGGTTTTCGATGCTACAACACGACATATTCAAAAAGTCGAGAACAAAGCCATAAAGCAACCGGTCCAGCACATCTGCCAGCGCACCCCCGATCAGCAACCCGGCGCTTGCTCGGGCAAACGGCGGCTGAGGATTTCGCCAGAGCCAGATCAGGACTGTCCCACAAATAGCCAAAGCAATGGCAACCAGCACCCAAACGCTGACACCGTTACCAAAAAGGCCAAAGTTGATGCCCCGGTTCTCACCATAACGAAAGCGCAAAAACGGCGCCAGCACATCAATCGGGTTTAGCTGCGACACGCCCATCACATGAATGACAAGATATTTGCTGATCTGATCGACCGCAAAGGCAAAGAAGGCGCATATCCACAAGAGTTTCATAGCTGTTTAATGACGGAAGTGTCGCATCCCTGTAAAGACCATCGCCAGACCGGCCAGGTCTGCTGCCGCAATAACTTCGTCGTCACGCATTGATCCACCCGGCTGGATCAATGCAGTGGCACCAGCTTCAGCCGCGGTGATCAAGCCATCTGCGAAAGGAAAAAACGCATCCGATGCCACAACTGAACCTTGGGTCAGCGGCGCGGGCAGGCCCATGACCGCGGCCATATCCTGCGCTTTTCGGGCGGCAATGCGCGTGCTATCCACACGGCTCATTTGACCCGCTCCAACGCCGACGGTCGCGCCGTCCTTGACGTAGATGATCGCATTGGATTTTACATGTTTGGCTACTGTCCAAGCAAAAAGCATATCAGCCAGTTCTTGCGCACTTGGCTGGCGTTTGGTCACGACGGTCAAATCATCTGCTTTGATCTGGCCCACGTCCTTGTCTTGCACAAGGAAGCCACCAGACACCTGTTTGACCGATAGCGCTAAGGCTGTTGGATCGGCAAGCCCGTTCGTTGTCAGCAGGCGCAAGTTCTTTTTGGCGGCAAAAATGGCGCGCGCCTCATCACTGGCCTCGGGAGCAATAACCACTTCTGTGAAGATGCCTGTGATCTCACGCGCGGTGTCGGCATCCAGTGGCTGATTCAACGCGATGATCCCACCAAAAGCACTGGTGCGATCACAATCGAATGCGCGGGTATAGGCCTGTGCCAAAGTTTCCCCAGTTGCCACACCGCACGGATTGGCATGCTTGATGATGGCGCAGGTGGGGCCATGACCCGCGAATTCGCTCACCAATTCAAAAGCAGCGTCCGTATCGTTGATATTATTGTAGCTCAGTTCTTTGCCCTGATGCTGAATCGCTGTCGCGACACCGGGCCGCGCGGACCCGTCGGTATAGAACGCAGCCTCCTGATGCGGATTTTCGCCGTATCGCAAGCTCTGAGCCAGTGTGCCGCCAAAGCTGCGGCGGCGGGGTGGTTCGCCAACAGCGTTTGCCATCCATGTGCTGACGGCCGTGTCATAGGCGGCTGTCCTCGCATAGGCGACTTGGGCCAGCCGCTGGCGTAACGCATAGCCTGTTTGACCGTCATTCTTGTCCATCTCTTGCAAAACGGTGGCGTAATCCTGCACGTCCACAACAACCGTAACAAAACCGTGATTTTTGGCTGCAGACCGGATCATTGCCGGGCCGCCGATGTCGATGTTCTCGATCACTTCGTCATAAGGCGCGCCTTTGGCAACGGTTTCCTCGAATGGGTAAAGGTTGACCACAACAAGATCGATGGCACCGATGTCGTGGGCCTGCATCGCGGCCACATGTTCATCGTTGTCGCGCAATGCCAGCAGGGCACCATGCACAACTGGGTGCAGCGTCTTGACCCGTCCATCCATCATCTCGGGAAAGCCGGTGACATCCGATACATCGCGCACCTCAAGACCTGCGTCTCGCAACGCCCTAGCTGTGCCACCTGTGCTCAACAATTGGACCCCCTGTTCCGCCAGAGCCGTGGCGAATTCTACAAGGCCGGTCTTGTCAGATACAGAGAGAAGCGCACGGCGCAACGGGGCGAAATCGGTCATGGGGGCAGCAATCCTTTTAGTCTGGGATGATACCGGGTTCATCCCGGTTGAGATCGCGAATGCCCATGGCAGTTTCCTGCGCTTTGGACAAGGACCACCTGACCCGCGTCGCGTGACTCATTGCCTTTCCAGACAAAACAACCTGAAGGGCTGCGCGCGGCTTAAGCCGACCTTTTTCCAGATACACGCTCGGCTCCAGCGCAAGCCTCTGACTGCCGTCATGACGAAACACCCAGATCTCGCCACTCTTAAGCGCAACCGATACCGCCGATCCACCAAGGTCAAGTGCCGCGTCCACCTCTGGATGCAGATGAAAACGCAGATCAAAAGGGACGCCTGCCAACTTTTTGCGGTCCATCACCTTGTCAAAGACACGTTTATCCGCATCTTCCATGGCAAGCAGCATGTCCTCGCCGGCTATTCCGCGACCGTCGAATGTCAGCTCAAGCTGTCGCGCGTGTGTCAGCCCATGCGTTTTGACATAACCGTCGTGACCACCCTGAAACCGCAAGCCGTCAGGCGCGTTGCTCACCTCGATAGGCACATGCATCGGCGAATCAACAAGCGTTTCTCGTGCGGTTGAGCGGTCAGCATCACCCAGACGGGCGCTGGAATACCGATCCAGGCAAAGAACAGAGTGCGACGGTGTGGCGCGCCCTGCACGGCGCCATTCTGCCCCGAAACTTACACCAGAGCCACAATTGACAATAAGCGGCCTGCGTCCAGAGGTGACCTCGAATGCAAGTGTAGACGCATGCGCGTTGTGGCTTGCCTCGGGTTCCGGCGGGATAGCGGCATCGATGATCACGCTGGTGCGCCCAGCGCTCAAGCGCGCGTAGCCCATGGACAAGCCATCAGGCTGCCTCGTCTTTACGCCAGACGCGGCAAGTGCATGATCCAACCACCCCTCTTGTCCGCGGCCGCCGCCGTGGAATCTGGCCAATCCACCATCGGAATGCCGCAACGTGCGGAGCGCCGGGGCGATCCGCACAATGGCGGCCATATGTGCATCCGGTGTTCTTTTGTTGGCGCCTTCCAACGCTGCTGATGCCCAAGTAAGGAGGGTAAAGACATCCAGCAGCTCTTCAGGATTTCGGGTGGGCAGACCCCCTTCGTCATCAATCTGATCGGTACACTCCCGTGACAGTGCCGCCACTGCGGGTGCAGCCAATTCCTCCATGCCCTCCAGCGACAGGCCCGCATAGATTAATCCAGTCAGCGCCTCGAACCGGGGCAAACCAGGGGCAGCCGCATGCCAGCGTTTGGACAAAAAACGGGTCTGTTGCGCAAGCGATTGATAAAAGGCGTCCGACTGCGACACCTCATTTCCACGCAATAGGAATAAAGCGTGGTTGATCCATCGGATGAGACGTCTGCCGGTCAAATCCGGCGTCCAGCCCGGACCGCGCCCGTTGCCAAACTGGTCGATCCAACTCCAAAGCCAGCGTTGGCCAACCTCGAGCGTGGATGCATCACCAACAGCCGCCAGATCATCCATCCAAGCAAATCCGTGCATCGCTTCGACAAAGGCCTTATCGGGCGCATCCACATCCCAAAGATCAACACCTGGCGCTTCGACCAGTGCACCCGCAAAAAGGTAGTTTCCCGCGACCAACTGGCGCCCCTTGGCGAAACTGCCAATTGTGCGGGGTTCCGGCGAAGATACAAACGCGGTAACGGCCTTGACGCGCGTTGCGCGGCGGGCGTGCCAACGGTTCAAAAACCGTGTCTTGCGGGCCAAAAACCCAAATGGAGTAGACATATTCAAGGACTCGACGGTTCAGGGCCGCATACTGGACAAGCATATGCGGCACTCAGCCTCAAGTCACGTGTTCTCACTCATCTTTACGCAGACAAGCGACATAAAAACCGTCCATGTGCCCCGTGTCAGCCCAAAAGTCTGGGCGTAAGCGCAGGCCGCCCTCGGCAGTGACCCAACTGGGGTCAATTCCGGGACGCTCAAGCGCCGTACGATCCACACACAGATTCGCATGACGTTCCAACGCCTCTTCGATCTGCACTTCCCCTTCGTCGGGCAACAGTGAACAGGTACAAAAAACAATACGCCCGCCCGGGCGCAGCAATGTAATGGCGTGGTCAATCATGCGAGCTTGCATTTCGATCAGGCTGCCAAATTCAGACCCATCCTTAGCAAAAGGCAAATCGGGATGTCGCCGGATCGTACCGGTGGCAGAACAAGGTGCGTCAAGCAAGATGGCGTCGAACTGCCCCTGAGTGGCAAAGGCATCCGCCACCTGCACAGTCGCAGACAAGCCAGTGCGCACAAGGTTCTGCGCCACCCGTTCCATGCGCCCCTGCGAAATATCGACCGCCGTTACATCCGCGCCCGCGGCAGCAAGTTGCAATGTCTTGCCGCCCGGGGCCGCGCAAAGATCAAGCACAGTTTCGCCAGGCTGTGCATCTAACACGCGAGCCGGAACGGCTGCGGCAGCATCTTGCACCCACCAATCGCCAGCAGTGAACCCCGGCAAGCCCGAAACCTGCACATTCGCCGAAAGCCGGACTGTCCCGGTGGGCAGCACTTTGCCACCAACGGCATCTGCCACTGCATGCGGATCAAACTTGGCTGTCAGATCAAGCGGTGGCACGGCAAAGAAAGCAGCCTCCATCCCAAGAACAATCTCACCACCCCAGGCCTCAACCAACGGGCCACGCAGCCATTTTGGCAAGCGCGGTGTGCGCAGTGCGCTCCATTGTGCGGGGCCCGTGGTCGCCACTTTCCGCAATACAGCATTCACAAGCCCCTTAAGGTGGCCGTAATGCTTGTGTTTCGAAACAATGCCCACCATCGCGTTAACGACCCCATGCGCTGCACCACCACTGCACAACTCGATAGTGCCGACTCGCAAAGCGTTACGAACCGTTAAAGCGGGATACTTTTTAAGATATTTTTGCAAAATGCGGTCGGCGCGTTCCATGCCGCGCAACGTCTCAATGGTCAAACGCTGTGCTCGAGCGCGGTCGTCTGCGGGCAGTTTATCGAGCACACCTGACCCAATCAACTCGGGCAGCAACTTGCCTTCCCCGATGATCTGATCCAGCAAAAATATAGCGCTTCGACGCGCAGGCAGCCCTAAATCGCTCATGTCACCCTCAGTACTAATGTCGCACAGACTTGCCTGAGCGCAGGGCGAGCGTATATCAAGGTCACGATCCATAAGGAAGCCATCATGTCTGACATCAAGATCACGCAAGACGATCTGCCCCCGGCCGCAAAACGCGCTTTAGCAGAGGCCGAGGCGCGGCGCAAAACGGCTAAAAACATAGAGATGCCCACAGAACTTGGTGGACGTGACGGCCCCGAGCCCGTCCGCTATGGAGATTGGGAAAAAAAGGGCATCGCCATAGATTTCTAACAATGGCAATTTCCAGTATGATCAGCGCAAACGAAAAGTTGCGGATCGTCCGGCACCTCGATCCGATGTGAATTGAATACGTTTACCATTCGCAGCGACCTCTTGACAGTTATAACCAAGCGGATCTCCACCCCAGAAAAGATCTCTACAAAAATAACCTTCTTTCCAAAACCATGTGCCTTCGACATCCCAGCGGGCGCCGCGCCCTTCAATCTTTCCGTTCGGGGAAACATTAATTTTGATGAAGGGCAGTGTCAGTGTTTTACCAGACACGATTTCAACAAAATCGATTTGTTCTTCAACCTTTATCAATTCCGCATGTGCCGGCATGGTGATCGTTGCTGCAAACATTATAGAAATTAGAACACGCATATTAAATACCCTCACGCGCCTACCAAATTTAAAGTCTATACGGCTGCCGCACGCGTTTGGTTCACTCAACGGGTGATGCGTCGTTTGATCAGCCTGCTAGCGGCGCATGCCAAGAACATCGAGCATGTCATACTGGCCCGGAGTCTTGTCGAGCGCCCACATTGCTGCCTTGAGAGCGCCCTTAGCGAACAACGCACGATCCGTCGCCATGTGGCGCAGAACAATCCGTTCGCCCTGACCGGCGAACAATACGTCATGTTCTCCGACAATGTCGCCCCCGCGAATTGCGGTGAATCCGATATCGCCGCGTTTACGCGCCCCAGTTATTCCGTCGCGGCCAGCGTCACGCACGGTGCTCAGATCGACGCCCCGCCCCTCTGCGGCAGCCTCACCCAGCATCAAAGCGGTGCCCGAAGGCGCATCGACCTTATGATGGTGATGGGCCTCAATGACTTCGATATCAAAATCTTCGTCCAAGGCGGCAGCAACCTGTTTGGTCAGTTGCACTAAAAGGTTTACACCAAGGCTCATGTTTCCTGCACGCACGATAGCGCAGTGACGCGACGCTGGTTCCAACTGGGCGATCTGCGCGTCAGTCATTCCTGTTGTGCCTATGATATGAGCGGCGCGCGCCTGTGCCGCGACTTTACTGAGTGCGAGAGTGCTCTCAGGAGCTGTAAAATCGATGATCGCCTGCGCCTGCGCCATCGGTTCAAGCGGGTCATCTGTAACAATAATGTCTGCCGCCGCACCGCCCATCATATGGCCCAAGTCCTGTCCGACCCACGCATGGCCGCGCCGTTCTAACGCACCAACAAGTTTGACCTTGTTGCTCTGCAAAATGGTCTGGATCAGCATCTGACCCATCCGGCCCGATGCACCGGCTATCACGATCCCTGGCAGATTTGACATGTTCAGACCCTCCTTTGGCGGCTTTCTGTTGTCCTGCTGCGTTGTACGTTTTGTTAAGACACCCACCACCGCTTTTTGCGCTCGATCGTTGCGAGAGGCCGCGAAAAAGCGATTCAACATTGACCCAAAACGCTTTAGCGCGCCTTGGGTCGCTTGGCAAAGCCCTGTTGCTCGCTTAGACGGGGGAAATGGCTAAGAACAAATTCCATGATGGGCCCGGCCCCTCGCAACGGCAGCTTCGCGTGGGCGAGTTGATCCGACGAACATTATCCGATGTGCTGGCACGCGGCGATGTGCACGATCCCGAACTCAACCGTATGTCGATCACTGTTGGTGAGGTTCGCACATCACCCGATCTGCGTATAGCCACCGCCTTTGTTTTGCCCCTTGGCGGGCAGGGCCAAAAGGATGTTGTCAAGCTTTTGGCCCGTAACAAGGGTGAACTGCGACGCGCAGTGTCCAAGAAACTGGCGCTGAAATTCGCGCCCGATCTTCGGTTTCAGCTGGACGAAACTTTTGATCGGATGGATGAAACACGCCGCATGTTGGCCAAGGCAGATGTCAAAGAGGACGTGCAAAGAGACCGCGAGGAATGAAATGGCTTGCAACGCTGTTGCTTGCACTCATCGCCGGGCCACTTGCGGCTGCGACCTGCGCCGAAGTGAAGTATCGCAATAACAGCTACACACTGTGTGAAGTCGATGTCACAGCTCAAGAACTCCGGCTGTTTCTGTATGACGACAGCGACACGCCATATGGCCAATTCCAGACTGTGAACGCAGCGCTTGCAAAAGAGGGCAAAACGCTGGGCTTTGCCATGAATGCTGGCATGTATCATGACAACCGCGCGCCAGTCGGCCATTATATTGAACATGGCGTGGAACTGATGCGTGTGATCCCAAATGCAGGGCCCGGTAATTTTGGGCTACTGCCCAACGGCGTGTTGTGCCTTACACCAGCCCGCGCGCGCGTGATCGAAACATTGGTCTACATCAAAGATGCCCCCGCCTGCACCCATGCCACGCAATCGGGGCCGATGCTCGTCATCGACGGCGCGCTGCATCCGCGTTTTCTGCCCGACAGCACATCACGCTATGTACGAAACGGCGTTGGCACCAACGCCCAAGGAACACGCGCAGTCTTTGTCATTTCGAATAATGCCGTCACGTTCCACGACATCGGAAGCTTCTTTCGTGATCATTTGAAATTGCCAAACGCTTTGTACTTTGATGGCAACATCTCACGATTACACGCGCCTGATCTGCGCCGGTCGGATTTCGGCTTTGCTCTTGGGCCAATCATTGGCTCGGTGATCCCGCTCGGCGATTAGATGCAATTGACAAAACAAGCTAGGCTGGGATACGCGGCGAGACTGACTTGCCAAGGGAAAATGCATGGGACGAACACGAAAAGGGCGCGATATCTCCGGATGGCTAGTGATCGATAAGCCCGCGGGGCTGACTTCGACTGCGGTTGTGAACAAAGTCCGGTGGGCGATGCAAGCGAAAAAGGCTGGGCACGCGGGGACGCTCGACCCAGAAGCGACCGGCGTGCTAGCCGTGGCTCTTGGCGAAGCGACCAAGACGGTGCCCTACATAACCGACGCTCTCAAAGCATACCGGTTCACCGTGCGTCTGGGGCAGGCCACCAACACCGATGACACCGAAGGCGAAGTAATTTCCACATCAGATCAGCGGCCCACAGATGCGCAAATCAAGCAAGCCCTCGGCAGCTTTGTCGGCGACATCATGCAAGTTCCGCCCAAATTCTCTGCCGTCAAGATCGACGGTCAGCGTGCCTATAAGCTGGCCCGCGATGGTGAAAATGTAGAAATTGCGGCCCGCCCGCTTTGGGTCGAAGAGCTGGTGATGACTGATCGTGACGATGACGACCATGTCACACTCGAGATGATCTGCGGCAAAGGCGGCTATGTGCGATCCATCGCAAGGGACCTGGGGCAATCTTTGGGTTGTTTCGGCCACGTGCGCGACCTGCGGCGCATTTGGTCTGGCCCGTTTGATGCGGCTGACGGGCTGACGCTAGAACAAATTGATCATATGGCTCATAGCCCCGATCTGGATGCGCATGTGCGCCCAATCTCCGATGGTCTTGTGGATTTGCCTGAAGTACGTGCCACCGCAGAAGGCGCGGCGCGCATGCGCAACGGAAACCCCGGCATGGTTCTGACGTCGGATGTTGAATACGGCGATGAATGCTGGGCATCGCTCGACGGCGCACCTATTGCTGTCGGTCGCTACAAATCCGGAGAATTGCACCCGGCGCGCGTTTTCAACCTACCCTGAGCCAATCCCAAATTTAGCAATCTTGTAGCTTTGAACCACTCAATCCACTGGATTGCGGCGCGCACCTAAGACTGGCACAACAAGACGATGATCACTCGGACGCATACAAAGGGCGACGCGCCATCGACTGCGATCTATTCTGATTGCGAAAGCTACCGCTATAGCCTGACTAGGGTATGGGACCCGGGCGGGAAACGCGTGAATTTCGTAATGCTCAACCCATCGACCGCGACAGAGGTTCAGAATGACCCAACCGTAGAGCGCTGTGAAAGGCGTGCGCGTACTTTGGGGTATGGCAGCTTTGCAGTGACCAACATCTTTGCCTGGCGCGACACCGATCCCAAAGCGATGCGCCGTGCGGCTGATCCCGTTGGTCCTGGCAACGACATGGCAATCTCAGACTGCGCTATTTGGGCAAATGATGTGATCGCCGCTTGGGGAACACACGGCGCGTATATGAATCGCGGTGACGCGGTGAACAAATTATTGCGGGCGGCGGGTCGCCCCCTTTTTCACCTTGGCCTATCTAAAGAGGGGCACCCTAAGCACCCCTTATATTTGCCCTATGCGCAACAACCGCAAGACTGGTCATTGCTCTGAACTGACAATGCCTGGTTAACCAGTCATCTCAACTCCGATTGTATGGTTGAGCCACCTAAGGTAGTAAATAAACCTGCGCTTTGTATGTTAGGTTGGTTTAGGAGTGTGTTATGCTTTGGTTGGCAGGATTAATGGGTCTCATGGCCACTGGTGTAACAAGTATTATGGACTTTGGAATATCATCCGAAGAAGAAGACACCACTGATTCATCGACTGGCGCACCCCTTGAAGCGAATAAAACATCTACGATTTCCCTTAATCTCGGGATACCCGATGATCCCGACCTGATACTCGCGACCCAAAATGACGACACACTTTTCGGATCACCGGGCAATGACACGATTTATGCTGAAGAAGGCAACGATACGATTTTGGGCAGTACCGGTCACGACACCCTGCATGGTGAAGACGGGAATGATGTGATTGACGGTAATGACAACAACGATTCGGTTTTTGGCCACAACGGAAATGACAGCCTGAACGGTGGTGCCGGGGATGATTACTTGCAAGGATCAGCGGGCAATGACACCGTTGTTGGTGATGACGGCGACGACGCCGTTAACGGCGGCCTAAATAACGATACAGTCAGCGGTGGCCAAGGTCACGACACTGTGTCTGGTGGGCATGGTGACGACGTGATCAAAGGTGTCGAAGATGATACAACCACTGCGCACCTTGATGACACGGACGGCGGTGATTTCCTGAATGGCGGCTCAGGCGATGACGTAATTATCGCAGTCAAACAAGACACCGTGACTGCAGGCGACGGTGTCGACACCATCGTCTCGGGTGACTGGATCGAAGCTGGACTTGCAACAAACCTCATCGATTTTAACGCGAAAGATGACAACGTCCTGCTTGTCTATGCCGATGGAGACGACGAACCAGAAATCTCCCTCCAGCTTTACCCCGAAACACAGGGGGTCACTCAGATCATGATGAACGGCGTTGTCGTGGCGAATGTACTGAACGGATCAGAGGTGTCGTTGGAAGACATTGCCGTGATGCCGCTAAGTCTGGCGCAATCGTCAGGAATGGCGCCACTCTGACATGCCCGTTTCGGGCAACTGAATCGGCATCGAAAATAATACTTTGCCTTTGCCGCGATTCTCTTCTATCAGCGCACATTCTTGGCTAACGCTGGGGAATTATCATGGCCCCGCGCTGGACGACATCCCGGCCGGCGGCGTCCCGAAACCTTTGAAAAGGAGACACCGATGTCGATTACTGCAGAAGACAAAGCACGGATCATGAAAGAATTCGCAACCAAGGATGGCGACACAGGTTCGCCAGAAGTCCAGGTTGCCATTCTCAGCTCGCGCATTGCGACCTTGACCGAACACTTCAAGATTCACAAAAAAGACAATCATGGCCGCCGCGGCCTGCTGAAAATGGTCGCGCTGCGTCGCAAGCTTTTGGATTATACAAAATCCAAAGATCAAGCGCGCTATCAGGACTTGATCAAAAAGCTGGGCCTGCGTCGCTAACCCAAACGCCGTTCACAGTGTCAAAGGACGCGCAGTCGCTGCGCGGCCTTTCGCATTTTCTGGGTCGGCGGGTGGGCGCATTTGCCAAAGGCAAACAGAGCACCCGACCGGCGGCAATTGTAAAGAAAGCGATGTGATCAGGCATTTCTAGTCTGCGCCGTGTCTCCTAGCTCCATGTTGATTTAGGGCTTATCCAGCACTGTCGACCAAACCGTAGTCAAACGAATGCAACCAAGCGTTAGCAGCCCTGATCACTGCGCTTTCAATTCAGCCAAATCTCATGTAAGTGCGCACAATCTGAACCACGGCGTCCGGACCTCAGCGCCCAAAATTGGATGGTGCCACATCAATCGGCACCGGGGTCAGGGGGAATACGCCCCCTATGAAAATGGCCAACGGGCCAACTTAGGAAACATAGATGTTCAACGAAGTAAAAAAATCCATGCAGTGGGGCGAAGAAACGCTCACACTGGAAACCGGCAAAGTAGCCCGTCAGGCTGATGGATCCGTTATTGCCACGCTCGGCGAAACCAGCGTCATGGCGAACGTGACATTCGCTAAAAAACCAAAACCGGGTCAGGACTTCTTTCCACTGACGGTCCACTACCAGGAAAAATACTATGCTGCGGGTAAGATCCCAGGCGGTTTTTTCAAGCGCGAGGCACGGCCAACTGAGAAAGAAACTCTAACAGCCCGCCTGATCGATCGTCCAATTCGGCCCTTGTTCGTCTCTGGCTTCAAACATGAAGTGCTGGTGATGTGCACCGTTCTGTCCCATGATCTGGTCAACGACCCTGATATTGTCGCGATGATCGCGGCCTCTGCCGCCCTGACCATTTCAGGCGCGCCGTTCATGGGCCCGATTGCGGGCGCGCGCATCGGATTCGAGGATGGCGAATACATCCTGAACCCGACCGTCGACGACATGCAGGACCTGCGCCTAAACCCTGAACAACGTCTGGATTTGGTTGTTGCCGGAACCAAAGACGCGGTAATGATGGTTGAATCCGAAGCCTACGAGCTTTCCGAAGCTGAAATGCTAGGTGCGGTAAACTTTGCCCACGAACAAATCCAGCCTGTCATCGATTTGATCATTTCACTGGCCGAACAAGCCGCGAAAGAGCCGTTCGATTTCCAAGCACCTGATTACTCTGATCTCTATGATGCCGTCAAAGCTGCCGGTGAGGCGCAAATGCGCGCGGCCTTTGCCATTAGCGACAAACAGGAACGGACCACCGCTGTTGCCGCCGCACGCACGGCCATTGTTGATGCGCTGAGCGACGATCAGAAAGAAGACGGCAACCTTGGTTCCGCTCTCAAAAAGCTCGAAGCATCAATTTTGCGCGGTGACGTGGTCAAAACTGGAACGCGCATCGACGGACGCAAGACAGACCAGATCCGCGACATTGTCTGCCAAACTGGTCTTTTGCCCCGGACACACGGTTCGGCCTTGTTCACACGAGGTGAAACTCAAGGTCTGGTCGTAACCACCTTGGGTACCGGCGATGATGAGCAATTTATCGATGCTCTACACGGCAACTTTAAATCAAACTTCCTGCTGCACTACAATTTCCCACCCTATTCGGTGGGTGAAGCCGGTCGCGTGGGTCCTCCCGGCCGTCGCGAAATTGGTCACGGCAAACTGGCATGGCGCGCATTGCAGGCCGTGCTGCCAGCCTCAACCGATTTCCCTTACACGGTGCGCCTCGTCTCAGAAATTACCGAATCCAATGGCTCCAGCTCGATGGCATCTGTCTGTGGCGGCTCGCTGTCGATGATGGATGCGGGTGTTCCGTTGAAATCAGCTGTTGCAGGTGTGGCAATGGGCCTGATCCTCGAAGAAGACGGCAGCTATGCCATCCTGTCGGACATTCTGGGTGACGAAGACCACCTGGGCGACATGGACTTCAAAGTGGCCGGTACCGAAAACGGCATTACCTCGTTGCAGATGGATATCAAGATCGCAGGCATTACACCCGAGATCATGGAAAAAGCCCTTGCTCAAGCCAAGGACGGCCGGATGCACATCCTAAGCGAAATGGGTAAATCAATTACCGGCGCGCAGGAATTTTCGGTCCATGCACCGCGCATCGAAACCATGCAGGTGCCCACCGACAAAATCCGCGAGGTTATCGGCTCGGGCGGCAAAGTGATCCGTGAAATTGTCGAAGTATCGGGTGCAAAGGTCGATATCAACGACGATGGCATTATCAAGATTGCGTCCCCGAACGGCGACTCGATCAAGAAAGCCTACGACATGATCCATTCGATTGTAGCCGAGCCCGAGCAGGGTGCGATCTACACCGGTACGGTCGTCAAGATCGTGGACTTTGGCGCTTTTGTGAACTTCTTTGGCAAACGCGACGGCCTGGTGCACGTGTCCCAGATCGAAAACCGCCGCCTCAACCATCCTTCAGATGTTTTGAAGGAAGGCCAAGAGGTCAAGGTCAAGCTGCTTGGCTTTGATGATCGTGGAAAAGTCCGCTTGTCGATGAAAATCGTTGATCAGGAAACGGGTGAAGAAATCGCCAAAGAAGAACCCGCCAACGAGTAATCTCACAACCGTTTGAATTTGAAAGGCCCCAGATTAAGCTCCGGGGCCTTTTTTATGACGCGGTCTGGCTAAAGCGTTTCAGTGTCACCACGAGATGCTTAAACGCAATCTATCGGACATCTTTCCAAAAATTATAAACTCTTGGCCTGGATTAGACGCGCTTTACTCTGGCGCTTTTGTAGTCCGCAGATATGGAAGAACGGCCGTAAACCCACCAAACTTGGCCTTGGCGGCGTCGTCAGATACCGTCGCAGGGATGATCACATCTTCACCTGGCACCCAGTTGGCGGGGGTGGCTACGCCATTGCCTGTCGACATCTGCAAGCCATCCAATGCGCGCAGCACCTCGGCAAAGTTGCGGCCTACGGTCATAGGGTAGGTCATCGACAGCTTTAACTGCTTGTCCGGCCCGATAATAAATACGGAACGTACGGTTGCGCTGTCAGCAGGGGTGCGACCATCGGGTAAATAGGCCTCAGCTGGCAGCATATCAAAGGCTTTAGACACCTCAAGGCCCGCATCCGCGATTATCGGAAAACCTGCCTTGGTGCCTGCAAATGTCTCAATATCACCTTTCCATTTCTTGTGATCCTCGACCCCGTCGACGGAAACGCCGATGACCTTGGTTCCACGCTTTGCCCATTCATCCGCCAGTTGCGCGACCGCACCAAACTCTGTTGTGCAGACGGGTGTGAAATCTTTGGGGTGGGAAAATAGGATGGCCCACTTATCACCAACCCAGTCATGCAGTGACAGTGTGCCCTGGTCGGTTTCCACCATCAGATCGGGGATTGTATCATTAATTCTCAGGCTCATCGTGCTTCTCCATTTTTGGGCATTCGGTGCGCTGTTTAGAGCACCCAAGCGACAGATGCATCCCCTCTCTTGCCCCGGGCCGTGTCTGATGCCAATGTCAGAGCGAAAACCGCTTGAGGTCAAGGAGATTAAAGATGCTCGAAAAACGCAATTTCTATATCAACGGCCAGTGGGTCGCCCCGCTGTCCGGGACCGACCATCTTGTTATTGACCCCTCCACAGAAGAACCCACAACGCTGATTTCACTGGGTGGACAGGCAGATGTCGATGCAGCAGTGGCCGCGGCCAAGGCCGCCCTTCCCGGCTGGATGAATACACCCATTTCAGAGCGCATTGCATTGGTCGAAAAATTGACCGACGTCTATGCATCCCGATCCGAGGAGATGGCACAGGCCATGTCTGCGGAAATGGGCGCACCACTGGAAATGTCCCGAACCCAGCAGGTTGGCGCAGGCAGTTGGCACCTCAAGAACTTCATAAAAGCGGCAAAGGCGTTTGACTTCAATCACGCCTTCCGCAGCGAAAATAACCGGATCATTTACGAGGCTGTTGGTGTCGCCGCGCTGATTACCCCGTGGAACTGGCCAATGAACCAAGTCACGCTCAAAGTGGGTGCCGCCGCAGTTGCCGGCTGCACCATGGTGCTGAAACCCTCTGAAGAGTCACCGCTGAACGCGATGCTGTTTGCAGAGATGATGGACGAAGCAGGCTTTCCGCCCGGGGTCTTCAACCTTGTCAATGGCGACGGTATCGGCGTCGGCACAATGCTCAGCGGTCATGCTGATGTGGATATGGTCAGCTTTACCGGCTCCTCGCGCGCTGGTCGTCTCATCTCCAAGAATGCAGCGGATACATTGAAGCGCGTACATCTGGAACTGGGTGGTAAAGGGGCCAACGTGATCTTTGATGATGCGGATGACAAGGCGGTTAAACGCGGCGTGCTGCGTATGATGAATAACACCGGACAGTCGTGCAACGCGCCAAGCCGCATGCTGGTTCAGCGCGGAATCTATGACGTAGCTGTCGAGCAAGCCGCGGCCGTCGCAAGCAAGGTCACCGTTGGGCCCGCGTCCGAAGAAGGGCGCCACATAGGCCCAGTTGTGAACGAAACGCAATGGACCAAAATTCAAGATCTGATCCAGAAAGGCATCGATGAGGGCGCGCGGCTGGTCGCAGGTGGGTCTGGTCGGCCTGAGGGGTTCAACAAAGGCTATTTTATCCGTCCTACTGTCTTTGCTGATGTGAACAACCAGATGACCATCGCACGTGAAGAAATTTTTGGACCTGTGCTGTCGATCATTCCCTTTGACACCGAAGAAGAGGCCGTCGAGATCGCGAATGATACGCCATACGGGCTTACGAATTATGTTCAAACACAAGACGGTGACCGGCTGAACCGGATGGCGCGTCAACTGCGGTCGGGCATGGTAGAGATGAATGGCGCATCGGGCGCACCGGGTGCACCGTTTGGCGGGATGAAGCAATCTGGCAACGGTCGCGAAGGTGGCACATGGGGCCTTGAAGATTTCCTCGAGGTCAAATCTGTTGCGGGTTGGGCTGCAGAATAACAGTAGTCTAAACGCGAACGCGTTGAGAAAAAAGGCAGCTTGCCGCGCATTCGCGTGGTGGGCATGTCGCTTATTTTTCTTGCTATTGTCATACCTTGAGGGTAAAGAGCCGGGGCGACGTTACCACTATCGATTTTTCTGCTCCTTTCGGCTCAGTCTTACGATCTTGCACTGACTTAGCCGACCTGCCGCATCCTGTGGGCAGTATTTCAAAGGAGAACGACGATGGCTACTGGCACCGTCAAATGGTTTAACTCAACTAAAGGCTTCGGCTTTATTGCGCCCGATGGCGGCAGCAAAGATGTGTTCGTGCACATCTCTGCCGTTGAGCGCGCAGGCCTTACCGGTCTGGCCGACAACCAAAAAGTGACTTTCGACATCGAAGCTGGCCGCGATGGCCGCGAAAGCGCTGCGAACATCGCACTGGCCTAATGGCCAAGCCCAATTAGGGCGCTGTCGAATGAAACATGAAGGGGTGCGCTGGAAACAGCGTGCCCCTTTTTAGTAAAATAATGGCGTGTTGCGTTTGATCGGTAACAAAGAACGCTGCCTTTTCCTCCGTTCGAACGCGTTTTTTGTTGCATCTCGCAATCTCATAAAGCGCAACACGCTTTAGCAATACTCAAAACGGGGCGGTCTTTCGAAATCGCATCATCTTGCCGCTGTCCGGGTGCTTAATGCGCAATTCCTCGGAATGAAGCATCAAACGATCAAAATCACGCGCAGAGCCTTTGGCATAGAATGGGTCGCCAAGGATCGGATGACCAAGGGCCAACATATGTACACGCAACTGATGGCTCCGCCCAGTTTTGGGCATCAGGCGGACGCGGCTTTCAGCTTCTGTATCCTTCAGCACTCGCCAATCGGTCACCGCCGCCTTGCCATTTTCATGGTCCACATGCTGTCGTGGACGGTTGGGCCAATCCACTATCAACGGAAGGTCAACACGCCCAGTCTTGGGGGTCATTCGCCCCCAAACCCTTGCTACGTATGTCTTTTTGGCGGCTCTAAGTTCAAATTGTTTAGAAAGAAATCGCTGCGCATGCGGGGTCAAACCAAAGACCATAACGCCAGATGTATCCCGGTCCAATCGGTGTACCAACAGCGCCTGTGGCCACGCGGCCAGCACCCGCGCCATCAAGCAATCTGCAAGTTCTGGGCCTTTGCCCGGAACAGACAAAAGACCCGCAGGCTTGTCGACCACCAGCATCTCTGCATCGTCATGAAGCACCTGTAACGGTACGTCGGGGGGGCAATAATCCGTTTCCATGGCACTGCTTTTCAGATGTAGAGTGTGCATGCAACCAGTGAGGATCAGACATGCACCCGACCGTCGTCAAACTGCAAGAGGTCGTCGCTAAAGGCGACGCTGACGCCATCGCGCCGCTTTTGGCGGAAAACGTCGAGTTTCGCCCACCAACCTATTGGAAGACGTGGACAGGCCGCGCGCCCGTTGCAGCGGTACTGGGCCATGTGGGCGAGGTTTTTTCCGACTTCAAATACCGCAGGGTTATGGGCAGCGGAAACGATTGGTCACTTGAGTTCGAATGCAAGGTCGGGGCGTTTAATGCGGTGGGTGTTGATTTGATTACACTTGATACAGATGGCCTTGTTTCCCAGTTTGAGGTCGTCATGCGCCCACATAAATCCATCGGTGCGTTGCGCGACGCGATGAATGCACGCGTGATGACAGATTCCCGTTTTCTGGCGTTTCAAGAGGCTCTTAGCTGACCGAGCGCATCTGCCGGAACATGGACACTGAATAGATGATCAGCGCAGCCCAAATCATCGGGAACGCAATCATTCGCGCTTGGCCAAAGGGTTCACCAAAGACAAAGACCGCCACCAGAAAGATCATCGTTGGTGCAATATATTGCAGCACTGCAATTGTAGACAAGCGCAAGCCTTTTGCCCCATTTGCATAAAGGATCAGGGGAATAGCCGTCGCGAACCCACTGCCCAGCAATAACCAATCTGTACTTGCATCACCCACCAGAAAATGACCGTGTCCGGTAAATGCAAGCCATGTGACGTAGCCAAGTGCGGGGATCAGCAAGATCGTCACTTCCAGCATAAACCCTTGGTTTGGGCCAATTGGCAGTTGCTTTTTGCACAGTGCATAAATGCCCCAGGATACTGTCAGCCCAAGTGCGACCCATGGCACTTTACCCGCTGAGATTGTCAGTGCCGCAACCGCGCATGCGGCCAAAGCAATTGCCACCAACTGTGCCCGGCTCAGACGTTCGCCCAACACGATTGCACCCAAGGCAACGCTGAACAGTGGGTTGATGTAATAACCTAATGCCGCATCCAGCGCACGATCCGTCATGATGGACCAAACGTAGATGCCCCAATTCACCGTGATGAGAAACGCTGTCAGCCCCCCCATCGCCAGCATGCGCGGATTGCAGAGAGCTGTCCGCAAATCCCGCGTGCGCCCCAGCATAACCAAGAGTACCCCAGCCACCGGAACCGACCAGATGATGCGATGTGCAACGACCTCGGCGGCTCCAACATGGCTTAACATTTTCATATAAAGCGGCAGGAACCCCCAGAGAAAATAGGCGGCCAAAGCAAACCCAAGGCCCCGAAGAGTATCACCGGATGGCTGCGACATAAAGATATCCTTTTCCGGCTCAGGCCTGTGCATTTGGCGAAATAGCTGAAACCCAGTGTATCACCTAACACTATGTAATATTTGACTTCAGGCAGCGTTAAATCATTCAAGTTTTTTGCATAAACCTCTAGCATTGATGGTGCCTGTCTGCGAATTCCCTTACATTTTTACCCGTTCAGATTTGGGATCATACATCGGTCGCAGTGACGCCTCTGCCGTGACGCGCGTACCTGCCACATCAATCGCATAGGAAGAGGCCAGTACATCTGCTGCCGTCTCGCCCGCGCAAGGCACATAGCCCAGCCCTATGGCCGCCCCAAGATGGTGACCGTACCCGCCTGAACTAAGATAACCAACGATCTGACCGTCCCGCAGGATGGGTTCATTGTGATACAACAGCGGTTCAGCGTCCGATAGTTTGAACTGAACCAGTCGCTTTGATAGCCCCTCATCTTTCTTGCGTAGCACCGCGTCGCGCCCAATGAACGACATTTTGTCAGTCTTGACCGCAAAGCCAAGCCCGGCCTCAAGCACATGATCTTCGCAGGTGATGTCATGGCCAAAGTGGCGGAACCCTTTTTCAATCCGGCAGGTGTCCACCATATGCATACCGCATAATTTGGCCCCCAGCCCCTGACCCGCCTCAACTAACGTTTCAAACGCGTGCGCCGCCATGTCGGATGGCACATAAATCTCCCATCCCAGTTCGCCGACATAGGTCACCCGGTGCGCCCGAGCGAGACCCATGCCAAGCTCGATCTCATGGGCTGTGCCGAACGGGTTGCTGTCGTTTGAGAAATCGGCCGGGGACACCGCCTGCATCAGCTTGCGCGCATTGGGGCCCATGACAGCAAGTACGCCCTCACCGGCGGTTACATCCGTGATCACAACCCGTCTGTCGCCCAGATGTCTTCGCATCCAAGTCTCGTCTGCAAGACGCGTGGCCGCTGGTGTCACAACCAGATATGCAGTTTCCGACAGGCGGGTCACGGTGACGTCTGCCTCAATCCCGCCGCTGTCGTTCAGGAACTGCGTGTAGACAATTTTGCCCACCGGCACATCAAACTGCCCGCCGCCCACATGGTTCAAAAAGACCGCTGCATCCGGCCCTTCAACCCGTAGCTTTCCAAAAGACGACATGTCGTACATGCCGATGTTTTCGCGCACGGCACGGTGTTCTTCGGCCACGTTTTGAAAAAAGTTCTGGCGCGTCCAAGCGTATTCGTAAGCGGGTGTTTGCCCTGCGCGCGCGAACCAGTTGGCACGTTCCCAACCCGCCAGCTCGCCCATCACGGCACCACGATCCAACAGATGCTGGTGAAACGGTGTGCGGCGCACACCCCGCGCCGTAGCCTTTTGGCGATAGGGGTAGTGATCGGCATAAAGCAATCCAAGCGTCTCGGTAGAACGCTCTGCTAGATAGGTTTTGTTGCCCTGAAACGGCTGCATCCGCGAGATGTCCACATCGCCTAGATCAAACGGTTTGGCACCATCCTCCATCCATTGCGCAAGCGCCATCCCAGCGCCACCCGCAGATTGGATACCGATGGAATTGAACCCCGCAGCAACCCAAACATTGTCCATCTCGGGTGCTAGGCCAAGATGATAGGCATCATCCGGGGTAAAGCTCTCTGGTCCATTAAAAAATGTGTGAATTCCAGCATCAGCCAGCATCGGCATGCGGTTCACGGCCGCCTCGAGGATTGGCTCGAAATGGTCGAAATCCTCGGGCAGTTGATCGAATTCGAAATCACTTGGGATTCCGTCAACGGCCCAGGGTTTGGCATTCGGCTCAAACGCGCCAAGTACAATTTTTCCTGCGTCTTCCTTGTAATAAGCGCACTCATCAGGCACCCGCAAGACCGGCAACCGGGTAAGCCCCGCGATTGGCTCAGTCACGATGTAGAAGTGCTCGCAGGCTTGCAGCGGTACGTTGACACCCGCCATGCGGCCAACCGCATGACCCCACATGCCCGCACAGTTCACCACATGTTCGCAGGCGATATGACCATTCGACCCATCCTCGCTCGTCCAATCAACGCCGGTAACCCGGCGTCCGTCACGCAGAATTTTGGTCACTGCGGAACGTTCCTGCACGTGCGCGCCGCGCAGCCGCGCGCCCTTGGCCAATGCCAGCGCGATATTGGCGGGGTCCCCTTGCCCATCAAGTGGCAGGTACACACCGCCGGTGACGTCATTGATGTTGAGATGATCGTAGCGGTTTCTGACTTCATCAGGCGAGATTTCTTCAACCTCGACACCAAAGGCCCGCGCCATTGCCGCCTGTCGGTGCAGTTCTTCCAGACGCGCAGCTGTGAGCGCAGCGGTGATTGACCCAACCCGTCTAAATCCAGTGGCAACACCGGTTTCCGCTTCAAGCTGGCCGTAGAGTTCCTGACTGTATTTGGCCAGCTTGGTCATGTTTGCCGTGGCGCGTAATTGCGCAATCAGACCAGCGGCATGCCATGTGGTGCCCGAAGTCAGCTGCTTGCGTTCAAGAAGAACAACGTCCTGCCAGCCCAGTTTGGTCAGGTGATAGGCAACAGAGCATCCAATAACGCCGCCACCGATGATGACAACACGGGCAGCGGAAGGAAGATCAGGCATATAACTTATCCTTAGACAATTTGGTGACCACTCACGCGCAGCCGATTGGCGATTTCCGCGATATGCGCGGGGCTCACCTCGCAGCAGCCTCCGACAAGGGTTGCGCCCTGCCCGACCCAGTTCATCACATGATCGGCATACAGTGCGGGGGTGAAATCACGCCGCTGGCTGAGCGCGTCGACGGTTGGTGCGTCTTGCAGAAAGCCTTCCGAAATCTTCTCGAACCCATTGGCATAAGCGCCAAAGGGCAAGCCCGCGTCCTTTAGGATATCAAGCCCTGCGGGGATCACTTCGGGTGTGCAGCAATTGATCAAAACAGCGGCGGCTCCTTTTTGCGCAATCGGAATAATGTCCGATAGTGGCTCTCCGGAACGTAGGCGGGTTCCGTCAGTATCCTGCACGGTCACCGCCAGCCAGACCGGTTTTCCAAAAGGCAAAAGCGCCGCCAGCATGTCGCGGGCATGCGCAACCGAAGCAACCGTTTCTGCAATGAACAGATCGCTGCCTTCTGCCAGCTGTGCGGCCACCTGTTCAAACAAGGGAACAGCAACATCTGACTCTGAGTGTAAATCAGGCCGATAGCTGGCACCCAATGGTCCGATGGATCCGGCGATGCGCCCTGACCCGTGGGCTGTCTTTGCCGTCTGTGCCTCGGCCATTGCCATGGCATGCAGGTCATTGAACTTCCCCTCCATTTCGGTGCGTTTCAGGCGATCGAGGTGAATGGCATAGCTGTTTGTCGTGGCAATCGTTGCGCCCGCTACAAAGAAATCAGTGTGTACTTCTGCCACCAGACCTGGGTGATCAATCATGATCTGGGTAGACCAAAGTGGCGTTGGGCGATCCCCGGCGCGATGTACCAGTTCCTGTCCCATGCCACCATCCAACAAGGTGATTTCTGTCATGCACGTAGCCTTTCGTTCTGCGAATCCCAAAGCGGTTGATCGGGCTGTACAACTGCTTTGTAGCGCTGCCCATACATTTCGATCTCTAGCTCGGTTCCGGGGATGGCCAAATCGGCGCGCACAACACCCAGCGCGATCGAAGCGTTGATCCGATACCCCCAGTCGCCCGAGGTTGTTTCGCCAACAACCTCATCGCCGTGCCAGATCGTCGACATATACGGCGCGTCAAATGCACCCGCGTCGACGATCATTGTCGCAAAACGCTTTTTTGGACCCTGCTGTTTTTCTCTCTGCAAAGCGGCCTTGCCGGGGAAATCCTGTGGCTTGTCCAGTTTGACGAAGCGCTCAAGACCGCCTTCGAACAAAGTGTAATCCGTGGAAAGGTCGCCCTTCCACGCGCGATAGCCTTTTTCTATCCGCAGGGCATTCAGGGCGTACATGCCAAAGGGTTTCGCACCTGCACTGGCGATCACGTCATAGAGCGCTGGAATATCGGCAAGTGGCGCATGGACTTCCCAGCCTAATTCACCTGCGAAAGACACGCGCATCAAATGACAGTCAATGCCTGCCACGTCCGCGTGCTGGTGGCTCAGCCACCCCAGCGACAAATCAGCCGTAGTCCCAAGCGATTGGAACAGGGCACGAGACTGCGGACCAGTGACAATCAACGTTGAAATTTCATCTGTATGGTCAGTAAGGCGCAGCCCCTCGAGCAGCGCGGCTTTGAGCATCTCAAAATCGTGCCATTGGGCAAGTGCCGCTGTGATCAGGGTAAAGTCATCTTCGCCGTGACGAATAATCGACATCTCAGACAAGATACGGCCGCGGCTATCAGGAAAATAGCCCAACGTCATACGCCCAGCCTTGGGCAAAGCACCCGCAATACGGCTACGCAGCCATTCGGCGGCTCCAGAACCGCTGAGGTTGAACCGCGAAAATCCAGCGAGGTCCAGCACGCCGACATGGTCGCGGACGGCCTCGACCTCTTGCTGGACGCGGATCGCCCAAGGCCCGTTGCGTTCCCACGTGTGTGTCGCATCCTCGGATGTGTCGTCGTCGGCGTGCGCAAACCAGTTGGCGCGCTCCCAGCCATTATAGGCCCCCATCTGACCACCAGCTGCGCGAATGCGGTCATCAACCGGCGACAGCTTCTTGTCGCGCCCGGCAGGCCATTCATGATGCGGGAAATGCATTGCGTATTCGTGGCCATAGGTCTCAAGCCCCTTGGCAAGCGCATAGTTATGATCGGCATAGCTGGTGTAGCGCCGTGGATCTGCTGCCCACATGTCCCACTCGGTTTCGCCGTGCATGATCCATTCGGACAGCACTTTGCCAGCACCGCCACCCTGTGCGATGCCAAATGTAAAGCAGTGACCCTCAAATGCATTCTTGACCCCCGGCATCGGGCCAAGCAGCGGCAAACCGTCGGGGGCATATGGTATTGGGCCGTTGATGTTGCGGCCAACACCCGCGGTTCCAAGTGCGGGTACCCGCTCCATCGCATCTGAGATATAGAATTCGAGGCGCTCAAGGTCATCGGGATAAAGCTGGAAGCTGAAATCCTCTGGCATCGGATCATCGGGCGTGATCCAATGTGCTTTGCAGTTGCGCTCATACGGCCCAAGGTTCAGGCCGTTCTTATCTTGGCGCAGATAATAGCTGATGTCGACATCGCGGATGATGGGCAGCTTGTGGCCCTTTTCCTTGGTCCAAGCTGCCACATCCGCAATCTCATCTGTCAAGAAATACTGGTGAGACATGACAATCATCGGAACAGTACGACCGCCAAAAGGCTTGAACATCTCGCCCACGCGCTGCGCGTAATAGCCTGCACAGTTGGCGACATATTCGCAGCGGATGTCGCCTTTGTCTGTCTTCACAATCCATTCATCGCCATCACGCTCGATCCCCGTTGCGGGACAGAAGCGTTCGATCCGCGCGCCCGCGTCGCGCGCGCCCTTGGCCATGGCCTGAGTCAACTGGGCGGGGTCGATGTCACCATCGAGCGGATCCCACATGCCACCAGTCAGATCATGCGTTTCCATAAACGGATGGTGGGTTTGCAGCTCTTGTGGCGTTAGAACTGCCATATCCAGGCCCTGATAGCGGCCCATGCCTGCAACGCGCTCAAACTCTTGCATCCGCTCCTTGGAGTGCGCAAGACGCAACGAGCCTGTGACATGATAGTTCATCGGATAGTCAACATCATCTGCCAGCGTCCGGTACATTTCCAGACCATACCGCTGCATGTTCATGATCGCCCAAGAGCCGGAAAAGTTCGGACAATTACCCGCCGCATGCCATGTAGACCCAGCAGTCAGTTCATTTTTTTCGAGCAGCACACAATCGGACCACCCAGCCTTGGCCAAGTGATAGAGAGTGGAGGTTCCCACGACGCCGCCACCGATGACGACCACACGGGCAGTTGTTGGAAAATCGGACATTCAAGCATCCTCACTTGCAAGTTTTTGTTGGCGTATCCTCGAACGGGTCGCACTTGCTCTGACGCGTAATCGGAGCGTTTTACGACTGTGTGTCCTCGGTTTGATTTCCGGGTATCGGTCAGACGGACCCTCGATGGATCGTTTCGAGCCAGACGTCACGCGCTGTGGGCCTGTAGCGATCAGCATCACACCCTCCCCGGTGCAACTGATGCGCCAAGCAATGTACCATATATGACAAAGCACACGGCCATGCCGCGCCGTACCCAGACATTGAACACAGCGCCCAGCGCAGCCCGCCCCATGACAGCTCCGATAGCAGTAAACCCCGTATAGCTGAGCGCTGTAATCACAAGCGCCGTCGGCATGATCAACCACATCTGATCCCAGACTGGCACGTCCGGCTGCACAAACTGTGAAAAAGCAGCGAGGTAACCCGCGACGCTCTTGGGGTTGATTGTGGCGATTGCAAACGCCCGCAAATAGACCGACCGGCCTGTTTGCTCTGCTGCGACGGGGATGTGCGTGGCACGCACCCAGCCCCGTATGCCGAGGTAGATCAAAAACCCGGCTCCGATCAGTTTGGCCACCCAAAACAACATTGGTGAAGCGGCGATGAGCGCGGTTAGTCCAAAGGCCGATAACACCAGAAATAGCGAGGCTTGCGTCAGGATCGCAAGGACCCCAGTCATCGAGCGCCGAAATCCGATCGTCATTCCATTGCTGATGCAATTGACAGCGTTTGGCCCCGGTGTTGTCACAAAAACCACCCAGAACAGAACAAATATGATCCATCCTTCGAACGACATCAGTACACCGGCGGCGCGATGACCCAGATCGCAACAGCAGACACATCATAAGGATTAGACCAACGAAACGGCTCGCCGCGCACCCGAAAACTGTCGCCTGCGCTGATGGTAAAGCGGTGACTGTCGATTTCCAGATCCAATTGCCCAGAAATCAGATAGCCCACCTCTTGTGTGGGCCGCATGACCGGGTCTGCAATCGCACTGCCCGGCGCAAAGGTTGAATGGACCACCTCGAAATCATCCGTCAGATCCGGCGATAAAAGTTCTTCGATCAATCCGTCAGTGCGCGATCCAATAGGCCGCCGCGTGTCTTTTCGGACGACATAGCAATCTTCGCCCACGCGCGTCGTGCCACTTTGAAATAGGGTAGACATCCCAACATCAAGCATAGCCGCAAACTGCTGCAAGTCCTTGATCGAGGGTTCACTTAAGTCGCGCTCCACCTGACTGATCCAGCCAACAGATCGGCCAAGGGCATCTGCCATTGCCTGCAAGGTCAAACCCCGCGCTTTGCGCAGAGCACGCAGATCAGCACCAAGGCTTCCGACAGTCGTTGGATCAAGCTGCAATACCATACCGTGAAAAATTCCCCTCTAATTTCACGAAACAGCAGCGTCAATGAAAAATCAAGCGGGTTTTTCATTGACGCCAAAAACATTTTCCAAAATTTGAGCCATATGATCGGCATCATCTTGCGTAAATGCGTTAGGCTGATCGCTGTCGATATCAAACACGCCAATCAGCCTGCCCAAACCATCCCAAACCGGCAAAACAAGCTCGGATCGGGTGGTTGAGGCGCAGGCGATATGTCCTTCAAACGCATCTACATCCGGCACCAGCTGTACCTCGCCGGTGCGCGCAGCCGCCCCACAGACACCCCTTGAGAAAGGGATATGCAAACATCCATGTGCACCTTGATACGGCCCAATCTTGAGCATTTCGGGGTCAGTCACGCGGTAAAAACCCGTCCAGTCAAACCGCGCATCGCTGTGATGCACTTCGCAGGCAACCGTCGCCATCAGCGCAACTGCATCCGTCTCGCCACTGGTCAAAGACGCAATGGTTTTGGACAATGCAGCATAATCGATCATGGGCGCTCAATGGCGATTGCCGTTCCCTCGCCGCCACCGATGCAGATCGCGGCCACGCCGCGTTTCAATCCGCGTTTTTCCAGCGCGTTCAACAAAGTCACAATAATCCGGGCGCCAGATGCACCAATCGGATGACCAAGAGCGCAGGCACCGCCGTTTACATTCACTATATCATGACTCAGGTTCATCTCTCGCATGAACGCCAAGGGGACGACGGCAAAAGCTTCGTTCACCTCCCACAGATCGACATCATCCTTGGACCAACCAATCCGCTGCAACAGCTTTTGCGCAGCCGGCACCGGAGCAGTCGTAAAAAGGCCCGGAGCCTGAGCATGGCTGGCATGACCAAGAATGCGTGCGCGAATTGGGATGTTTTGCGCTGTGGCGGTGTCTTGTGACGCCAGCACCAAAGCAGCCGCGCCATCCGATATAGAAGAAGAATTGGCCGCAGTCACGGTTCCCCCCTGGCGAAACGCAGGCTTGAGCAGCGGTATTTTATCCGGGCGTGCCGTGGCGGGCTGTTCGTCATCTGTGATCTGCACTGCGCCGCTGCGGGTCGATACGGAAACGGCTGCCAACTCGCCCTCAAACGCGCCATTGCCTTGCGCCGCTTGCGCGCGCGACAAAGACGTCAGCGCGTATTCATCCTGCGCGGCGCGCGTAAATTGAAACGCTTCAGCACAGTCTTCGGCAAAAGTGCCCATCAAGCGGCCTTTGTCATAAGCATCCTCGAGCCCATCCAAAAACATGTGATCGACGACCTCACCATGCCCTAAACGCGCACCATTGCGCATTTTTGGCAGCAAATACGGTGCATTGGTCATGCTTTCCATGCCGCCAGCAGCCATTGTATTATTTTGGCCAAGCGCGATCTGATCAAAGGCGATCATCGCCGCCTTCATCCCCGATCCACACATCTTGTTTACGGTTGTCGCGGGCACATCTTGCCCCAGTCCAGCGGCAAACCCAGCCTGACGCGCGGGTGCCTGACCCTGACCTGCCGGCAGTACGCACCCCATCAACACCTCGTCGACGGTGGTAAGGCCAGTGCCATTCAAGGCCCCTTTGATTGCGACACCGCCCAGATCAGCAGCACTGACCCCTGACAGATCGCCCTGAAAGCCGCCCATGGGCGTCCGCGCAGCTCCGATAATTACAACTGATTTCATTTCTCATCCTCTCAAGCGACTCAGGGCAACAGATTGGTAAGGATTGGGTACTAAACACAGAGTTGCCAACTAGAACACAAGGTGAACTAAAATGGAACTTAGCACTCGATCCGAACTGAACCTACAAGTGGTACAGGTCCATGGTTCCCGCATTGATGCCGCGGTGGCAATCGAATTCAAAGACGGGATGCGGGCAAAAACTGATGGCGGCAGCGAAACTGTTGTTCTCGACCTAAGCGCTGTTGAGTTCATTGACTCAAGCGGCTTGGGGGCAATCGTTGCCGCAATGAAACATATGGGAGTGACGCGTAAACTGACGCTCGCCGGACTGACACCCACTGTAGATAAGGTGTTTCGGCTAACCCGGATGGACAGTGTATTCAAAATATTTCCAACGCTTGATGGCGCATTGACAGAACTGAATCCTTGAGAGCACGCCAATAATAGAGGGCGCTGTAATGAACACAATTAACCAATTCTCACCGATTCGTATTTCAATCGATAGTACCCAAATGGCCGTACGAAAAGCGCTCAAGGAATTACTTGATGGGCTGGCTCCGCTCGACCTAGATATAGAGGAAATGGGCACGGTCGAATTGGTAATGGCTGAGGCACTGAACAACATCGTTGAACACGCCTACCCGGAGGGGAGTGCCGTGGGCATGATCAAAATCATTTGCAAACATGCTTTGGACGGCCTTCATCTGACGGTCATGGACAACGGGCGCTCTATGCCAAATGGCCAGACCCCAGTTGGGTCAACGATCGACATCGACGTGGACTTGCAGGATATTCCAGAAGGCGGTTTTGGGTGGCTTTTGATCAAGGGGTTTGCCAAAGAAGTGCACTATCAACGCAGAAGCTGGCAAAATATGTTGCAATTTCGTCTGGCTGTAGCAACGAGCCCGCCTGATCCAACTTGTCCCGAACGCGCCAACATATGAGCGCAATTTCATGGTATTAACCTCATGCCAGCCAACTATTTTGTGCGACCATTGTTGGCACGGGCACATGCAAAACTCACAAAATCCATCCTGTTTTCGCTCGGTTTGTAAGTACGCAGAAAATTATGGCTTTATGGGGCTAGTTTCGGCATCACGTTCAGCTGTCCAATACAGTTAAAAAGGAAAAGAATGATTCGCTTCTAAAAATAAAGTGGACTTCCCCTACATCTTTATTAGATTTCGGAATTCTAACACGAACCTTAGGGGGATACTGTGCGCGACTTTCACTTACCTGGGCGATCACCCATACTAGCCGCATCGGCAATGTGTGCCACGTCACACCCTTTGGCCACCCAAACTGCAATCGAAACACTCAAGGCGGGCGGCAACGCCATGGACGCCGCGATCGCAGGGGCGGTGCTGCTTGGCATCTGCGAACCACAAATGACAGGCATAGGCGGCGATTGCTTTGTGCTTTGGTCGGATACCAACGGCAAGGTAAACGCACTGAACGGATCGGGCCGCGCGCCACGCGGGTTGGACGCCGCGCAACTGCGCGAGGAAGGGCACTCAGTCGTTCCACCGCTCAGTGCACATGCAGTAACGATACCCGGAGCGATTGACGCTTTTTGTAAGCTCTCGGACGAGGTAGGAAAGCTTGGCCTTGACCGCCTGTTGGCACCAGCCATCCATTACGCAGACGTCGGCATACCTGTTTCGCCTCGGGTCGCCTTTGACTGGGCTAATGATGCAAACGCACTGCAAGGTACTGCACGCAAGGCATTCTTAATTAATGGCACTGTGCCTCAGCCGGGGCAAATTTTTTCCGCTCCACGTCAGGCCGAAGTGCTGCGTCGCATTGCCAAACACGGTCGTGATGTATTCTATTCCGGAGAAATCGCTGAAGATATGCTAGCCGTTTTGAACCAGATGGGCGGCAAACACAGCGCAGAAGACTTTGCTGATATGACCAGCACCGACACCACGCCCATCAGTGGCCCGTATAAGGGTATCGACCTGGTCGAGCATCCGCCGAATGGCCAAGGTGCTGCTGCCATTTTAATGCTGAATATTCTGTCACATTTCGACATTGCGTCAATGGACCCATGGGGCACAGAGCGCGTACACATCGAGGCAGAGGCGGCCAAGCTCGCGTATGACGCGCGCAACAGGTTCTTAGCCGACGCAGACAATACCACGCGCATTCAACACATGTTGTCGCAGGATACGGCGGCCAAACTGGCCGCACTGATTGATCCACAAAAAGCAATGAAAGCCCCTGCCGCGCTTAGCGAACAGGTGCACAAGGACACAATCTATATAACCGTAGTAGACTGTGACGGCATGGCCGTTTCGCTCATCTATTCGATCTTTAACGGGTTTGGATCGGGAATTGCTTCGGAAAAATTTGGTATTCTGATGCATAACCGTGGTGCAGGGTTCACCCTGAAAGAGGGGCACGCCAACGAATTGAAAGGCGGCAAACGCCCAATGCATACAATCATTCCCGGCCTATTAGCCAAGGACGGAAAACCTTTTATGCCCTTTGGGGTCATGGGTGGCGCTTATCAAGCCAACGGCCACGCACGCTTTGTCTCAAACGTGGTGGATTTCGGCATGGACCCGCAGGCCGCAATCGACGCACCACGCGCGTTTTCGGATGCAGGCAACATGAAAGTCGAGCGCGGTTATTCCGACAAGGTCCGTGCTGAGTTGAGTGATATGGGCCACGATGTGACCATTCCGGACACTGCCATAGGCGGCGCACAAGCAATCCTTATCCGGGATGACGGCATTCTGGAGGGTGCAAGCGATCCGCGCAAAGATGGATGTGCCTTGGGATACTGATAGCCCAAAGCTCGAGGATGAGCTTGTGTCTAGTTCAATTGAAAGTCCAGCTGATAGGATCCATCCTGAAACGGCCCAAAAAGATCGGGTATATCAGGGTGGTCTACTGGTTCTCCGGAATAGTCCACAAGAAGATTTTGCTCTGATACATACGCTACATAGTAGCTTTGATCATTCTCAGCGAGAAGATGATAAAAGGGTTGTGCTTTTTTGGGCCGGCTGTCCTCAGGGATCGCCTCGTACCATTCATCAGTATTCGAAAATTCAGGGTCCACATCAAATATAACGCCACGAAACGGATGCTTCTTGTGGCGGACAACTTGGCCTAAGTGGTATTTTGCGCTTTTTCTTAGCATAATGTTGCGCCCCCTATCGACCGTGACTACACGGTGCAAGAGACATTTGTCCAATAATTGCCCCCTTTTTAATGGAAACAATCTGTGAGCCTCGCATTAACAGTCTTAGAAATTGTTGCCCCAGTCTTTCTTTTGGCGGGGATAGGCTTTGTCTGGGTCAAGATTGATATGGAATACCGGATCAACTTTGTCACCCAACTGGCCATGACTTTGTCGCTGCCATGCCTGATCTTTGTCTCGCTCATGCAAACCAAGATCGATCCGACGGCACTCGCGGCGCTGTCTTATGCTGCAATCGTCGCCTATGCCGTGGTGACATTGGTTTTTGTGGGTTTTGTGCGCATTTTTGCCTTGGATATGCGCACGTTTGGCGCACCGCTCATTTTTGGCAACACTGGCAACCTTGGACTACCGCTAGCACTTTTTGCATTTGGCGAGGTCGGGTTAAGCTATGCGATCATCGTCTTCGCCATTATGGCTCTTTGGTCCTATACCTTTGGGATTTGGTTGGTCGCAGGTGCCGGATCTTTTGGCAAGGTTCTGCGCGAGCCGCTGGTCTGGGGCACAGTCTTGGGCGCGCTATTCATGTGGCAAGATTGGCAGACCCCAAAATTCATGACCAATGCACTGTCATTGATTGGCCAGATGGCCATCCCAATGATGCTGATTACCTTGGGCGTGGCTGTGGCGCGCCTGTCTGGACAGGGGGTCATTCAGACCGTTCTGCTCGCGGCGGTCAAACTTTTGATCTGTCTAGCCATCGCGTGGGGCGTAGGGCGTTACTTTGCGCTCGACCAGACGGCATTTGGTGTTCTGGTGCTGCAAGTGGCCACGCCGGTGGCGGTCACATCTTACCTCCTGGCGGAAAAATACGGCGCAGATGCCAAAGCCGTGGCAGGCCTTGTTGTTGCGTCAACTCTTATGTCAGTTGCCGCCCTGCCACTGATTTTGGCCATTGTGCTGTGACAAAACGTGATTTCCCTTTGGATCAAAATACTGTACAAACTAAGGAAAAGCGAGTGAGGCATATGAGCAGACTCTTTCGCGCAATGGCATTGGTACTATTGGCAGCCAGCTGCGGAATTGGGTCAGGCAAGGCCCCCCGAAATCTGGATAACGCCTGTTCCATAGTTCGTGAGCGCCCAAACTATGTCCGTGCTTTCAAGGCAGCTGAACGCCGTTGGGGCGTGCCAATTCATGTCCAGATGGCCACTATTTATCAAGAAAGCAAATTTGTGTCGAACGCGCGTACGCCATTTCGCTACTTGGCGGGTGTGATTCCCCTTGGGCGCAAATCAAGCGCCTATGGCTATGCTCAAGCGCTTGATGGAACTTGGAAGGAATACCAGCGCGACGAAGGCGGCCGTTTCGCGCGACGCAATAGTATACGCAACGCCGCCGACTTCATTGGCTGGTACATGGCAGGATCGCAAAAGCGCCTGGGCATTTCAGTCACCGATACTCGAAACCAGTACCTCGCCTATCACGAGGGACGCGCGGGTTATGCAAGGGGCAGCTATCGCAGGAAAGCTTGGTTGATGCGTGTGGCGAGCAAAGTTGACGCGCGTTCAGACATGTATGCATCACAGCTTCGTAATTGTCGGGTGCGTGGACTATAAAGCGTTTCAGCAAGCCTTCACCTTTTGTTTCAAATCGATGGATTTATCGAAGGCGAAAACACCGTTTGATGCATAACTTTTGAGCTGATGCGTTCAATTGCAAGTCAAGTTTCAGGTATTTGTCGACTGCTCTAATTTCCACGCTCCGGCAAATCAAACAGTGTGTTCGGCAGGGATCCACCAGCTTTCATATCTTCTAGGATGATCGTCGTTTGCCCGCCACCGCTGTCATTTACGATCCACTGTCGTAGTTGTACGGGAGCGCCTGTAAATTTCATCTGGATGCTTCCGTATTGACGGTGTTTGGGATCTTGGGCAGTGATCACGGTCGCCTTCCCATCAAATGCGTGCCCCACCACCATATCAGCCTGACCAAGGTTCACATTCCGCCCAAGAATGATCGACAAGGGTGTGCGTCGCAGCGGGTAGGTTTCTGGCGACTGGTTTGACTTGCCGTCAAAGATGTAAACGGCGTTTGCACTGGCCAAGACAAGCGCGCGGTCAGGTGGATTATATTCAAACCGCATCTTGCCAGGCCGCTTGATATAGACAGTGCCGGTACTGACCGTGCCGTCGTCGTTGATCTGCTCAAAGCGCGCCTCGGCGGTTTTAAGATCGTTCAGATAGTCTGAAATTTCGTTCAAAGACAATTTATCGGCCGAGGCCATTTGAGCCATCAAGAAAGCCGCGCCCGAAACAGATACAATTTTCGATACTTTCATACCGCTCCCCTTTTTCGGAATGTGATCATAAGCATCAATATAAGGTTGCAGCCTGCGTTATGCGATATCAATTGGCCGCTGGGCACTTAGCCTTGCTCTGGAACCAAAATCTCGCGTTTGCCAACATGGTTGGCCGAACTCACGATACCTTCGTCTTCCATTTGCTCCACCAGCCGCGCAGCCTTGTTGTAGCCGATGGCTAATTTGCGCTGAATGTAGCTGGTAGAACACTTTCGATCCTTGATTACGATTCCAACCGCCTGATCGTAAAGTGCATCTTCGCCATCGGTATTTCCACCAAGCCCCAGAACCGCGTCGATGCTGCTTTCCTTGTCCTCGTCAGAGCTTTCGACAACGCCAGAAACATAGTCCGGCGCTCCAAAAGCCTTGAGGTGGTTCACAATTTCTTCGACTTCCTCGTCGCTGACAAA
>JABITU010000159.1 GCA_018668195.1 Tateyamaria sp.
CAATCAGCAGACAGGTTGGGCTGCACAAAAGCAAGGGGCAAGCGCGGGTGCAGCTGCGCGTGCAGGCCAAAAGCTGCTGGGTAAGGACAAGATCAACCGAAAGGTTGAATATGACAAAGCAGCAAAATTTCATCTTAGCCTAGGGTGCGATGTGATCGCCGCGACAAAGAAAAATAAAAAAATATATAAAAAACAGAAGTTTAAATTGTTTTCCGGCATCGCCCCGAGCGCGTTGACTCGCGCTGCTGTGCGAATTAACACCCTACTCATCCTAACGGCAGGGCCAAGGCACGTGACCGACCCCGATGACAGGCAAAAGCTGGACGCGCTGAGCGAACGGATTGCTGCTGTCAAAGAGGTCCACGAACCCAAACCTTCCGCGCCGGACCATCACTCACAGGCACAGTTGGCCTGGCGCATGGTGATTGAACTGGTGGCCGGTCTTGGGATCGGGTTTGGTATGGGTTTTGGCCTTGATGTCCTCTTGGGCACAACGCCGTGGCTCATGATTATATTCGTGCTTCTGGGCTTTGCTGCCGGTATCAAAACAATGATGCGCAGCGCCGCCGAGATCCAAAGCCGACAAGAGGCCGCGTTGGCCGACAGTAATGACAGCCCGCAAGGGTAAGACGATACGGAGAGAGCCTGATGGCAGACGAAGTAAAAAGTGGTGGTGGCCTTGAATTCCATCCGATGGACCAATTCATCGTGAAGCCGCTTTTTGGGCAAGCGGGTGATCCTGTTGCTATGTACACAGTCACCAACGTGACGCTGTGGTTGGCGCTGGCAATCTTGGCGGTGATTGGCCTGCTTGTGCTGACGACGTCCAAGCAGTCGGTTGTGCCATCGCGCGGTCAGTCTGTGGCAGAGCTGACATACGGCTTTGTGTACAAGATGGTAGAAGATGTCACCGGCAAAGACGGGATAAAGTATTTTCCGTACATCATGACGTTATTTATGTTCATTTTGTGCGCAAATTTCCTAGGCTTGCTTCCCATGTCCTTCACCACAACGTCGCACATCGCTGTGACAGCGGTGATGGGGTTTGGTGTGTTTATTGCAGTCACCGTGTTGGGATTTGTAAAAAATGGTGCTTCGTTTCTAGCGCTTTTCTGGGTATCGAGCGCGCCTTTGGCGCTGCGACCGATTTTGGCACTGATCGAGCTTATCTCGTATTTTGTGCGCCCGGTAAGTCACTCAATTCGTTTGGCCGGTAACATGATGGCAGGCCACGCGGTTCTGAAAGTATTTGCCGGCTTTGCACAGGTTTCGGGTGGCATGGCTATTTTGATTGTGCCTGTGTCTATTCTTGGCGTTGTGGCGGTTTTTGCCCTTGAAGTGCTGGTATCGTTTATCCAAGCCTACGTCTTTACCATATTGACATGCGTGTACCTGAAAGACGCGCTGCATCCTCATCACTAAGCCGAACGTTCGGCATAAAAGAAATCAATCATTCCATCGTAAGGAGAAAAGACATGGAAGGCGATATCGCACAAATGGGTCAATTCATCGGCGCAGGCCTGGCAGCCATCGGTTCGGGTGCCGCTGCTATCGGTGTTGGCCACGTGGCTGGTAACTTCTTGGCGGGCGCATTGCGTAACCCATCCGCCGCAGCGTCGCAAACCGCGACACTGTTTATCGGCATCGCTTTTGCAGAAGCTCTGGGGATCTTTTCGTTCCTCGTCGCTCTGCTCTTGATGTTCGCCGTCTAAACCGAAACGACGCAATCCTTACGGTCGGGCAGTGTGATACCATACTGCCCGATGTAACGGCCCGCATCGGATCAGGAGACGGATATGGCGACCGAAACACAAAGTACCGCCGAGGCCTCTGCGCCCGGTATGCCACAGCTGGATATCACGACCTTCGGAAACCAGATTTTCTGGCTTCTGTTAGCGCTCGTTGCAATATATTTCGTACTGTCGCGCGTTGCTCTGCCGCGCATCGCGGACATTCTTGCCAATCGGCAGGGGACCATTACAAACGACATCGCCGCGGCCGAAGACCTTAAATTGAAAGCCGAAGCGGCAGAGGCTGCCTATGACAAAGCGCTTGCTGATGCTCGCGCAGAAGCACAGAGGATCGCTTCGGAAACTAAGGCCGCTATCCAAGCGGACCTTGATGTAGCTATTGCCGATGCCGACGCAGAGATCGCCGCAAAAGTCGCTGAAAGCGAACAGGCAATTGCCGAAATTCGCGCAGGCGCCATGGAAGCGGTTGTTGAAGTTGCGAAAGACACCGCCAAAGAAATTGTGGCTGTTATGGGCGGCAAAGCCGATGGTCGTAGTATCACTGCGGCTGTCAACGCTCGCATGAAAGGGTAGATCAGATGATCAAGCACAGCATGACAAACGCCGTGGCCCTTACAGTGTGCGCCGGTCCTGCAATGGCCGCAAAGGGTCCGTTCCTGAGCCTCGCTAACACCGACTTTGTGGTGCTGGTGTCGTTTATCCTGTTCATTGCGGTCCTGATCTATTTCAAGGTCCCGGGCATGCTGACCAAGATACTTGATGATCGGTCCGCAGGCATCCAGTCGGAACTGGATGACGCCCGTGCTCTTCGTGAAGAGGCGCAAACGTTGTTGGCATCTTATGAGCGCAGACAGAAAGAGGTGCAGGATCAGTCGGACCGTATTGTGGCTCAAGCCAAAGCAGATGCTGAGGCAGCTGCCGAACAAGCGCGTGATGACCTTGCTAAATCGATAGAGCGTCGCGTTTCTACCGCCGAAGACCAGATTGCGTCGGCTCAGGCTAGCGCTGTTAAAGATGTGCGCGATATGGCCGCGGGCATCGCTATACAAGCCGCGCGCGAGGTTATTGCAAAGCAAATGACTGCTGCTGAGGGAAACAAGCTGATTGACGCAGCTATTGCCGAGGTCGACATCAAGTTGCATTGAGCTGACAGCGATGCTTGATCTGTGAGATCCCGGCCTGTGTGCCGGGATTTTTTTTGATATAGACATGCGGCATGCGTCGGACGCTAATTTTTTTGGGCTTTGCACTGCCCTTCGGACACTCTTGGACGTTTGAAAAAAAGGGGATTGGGTCAAAGTGTTCGCCGAAATGCTTAGTCCACATGCACCATTTTGGGCGTTGCGACCTTTGGTTTCCGGCAGCTTTGGTTGCCTCAAGTTTTTCGTATAATGCTCTAGGCGCCGGTTTCGTGGTCAAGGCGCTGACGCGCGATCGCTTCGTTGTGCTCTGCGTCTTGCTGGTCTCGAAGGGCGCGTTCGACATAGTCCATATGCATGCGCACTGCATCGCGAGCACTCTGTGCGTCGCGGCTCTGCAAGGCGGTGTTGATGGCGCGGTGCTGTTCCAGCAAGGCCTGCCGTGTAGTGCGCTGTTTGAACATGATCTGGCGGTTGTAAAATACCCCATCACGAAGCAATTGGTACATGGAACGCATCATGTGCAGCATGACAACGTTGTGGCTGGCTTCGATAATCGCCATGTGAAACTGGGCATCAAGTTTGGCGTCTTCGTCGGAATTTGGTTTCGCATGGGCGGCAGCCATCTTATCGAAAACCGCTTGGACGACTGCCAGGTCTGTATCTGACCCCAACCGTGCCGCGCGTTCAGCGGCAAGCCCTTCCATGTCGCGGCGAAAGCTGAGGTAATCAAAAATTGCTTCATCGTGGCGCGCAAAGAGTTGCGTCAGCGCCGGGGCAAAAGCAGAGCCGAGTACATCGGCCACATAAATCCCTGCGCCGGGCCGTGCGGTCAGCAAGCCCGCGTCTTGCAGGGCTTTGATCGCATCGCGCAACGATGGTCGAGACACACCTGTGCGCTCGGCCAGTTCACGTTCTGCCGGAAGACGTTCGCCAGGGCGCAGAATACCGCGCAGTATCAATTGTTCAATCTGGCGCACCACTGCTGACGATAGCTTTTCTGGTTGAACGAGGCGAAATGGCATTATCTGTCCTTTAGGATTGGTAAAATCATATGACCAATCACATGTTGGCGCAATCGTTTCGATGGCCCTGCGAGCATAGTTAAGATCGCATTAACCATCTGGTGCAAACCAGGACTCATGCGCATATTGATTTCGGTTCTTTTGTTGGCCGCCTGTAACTCGCCTGGACCCCATTTTCGTGGCTTGCCAGCAACCACAGTGACAATTGATGGATCCACTTTCGATGTACGCGTGAATGGGCGCCTTGCCGAAGCATTGAGAACCAACACAGAATATGCCCCCCGTTTTGGCCCAATCCGGCATCGCGCAAAGCAGGCGATGGAACTGGTCAGCGGGTGCAATGTCAAAGAGGTTCGGGGAGACCAGGCTTTGGCTACGGGGATTTTGGACTGTAGCACGGGCGGCCCCCCTGTTGACCACCTTACGCCCTTGGATGAATACGAGTGCTTCACGATCGATAGTTACATCAGTGCAGCCACGCAGGAACTTGTTCTGGATATCGATTGCACACTGGTTTGACACTAGATTAGCCGACGGTATCGCAATATCTTGTGGATAACCTTGCATTTGCCCCTGTTTGTGGTGTGATTCCGTTGACAGGTTGGCCTTGTCGCGTCCAACATTGTTAATAAGATAGACTCACAATGGCGGTTGCCCTTGCGCTTTTCAAAACTCAGACTGACGGGATTCAAATCCTTTGTTGATCCAACCGACCTTATAATTGCGGACGGGTTGACTGGCGTTGTTGGGCCAAACGGGTGTGGTAAGTCGAACTTGCTTGAAGCGCTGCGTTGGGTCATGGGTGAAAACCGACCGACCGCGATGCGCGGTGGCGGTATGGAAGATGTTATCTTTGCCGGGGCTGCGACCCGGCCGGCGCGCAATTTTGCCGAAGTTAGCCTGCAACTCGACAATTCCGAAAGACTGGCGCCTGCAGGCTTTAATGATCTCGACACATTAGAAATCGTTCGGCGCATTACGCGTGATGTGGGCAGCGCGTACAAGACCAACGGCAAGGACGTGCGAGCGCGCGACGTCCAGATGCTTTTTGCTGATGCATCGACTGGAGCCCACAGCCCCGCACTGGTTCGGCAGGGTCAGATTGCTGAGTTAATTAATGCCAAACCCAAGAATCGACGACGTATTCTCGAAGAGGCGGCAGGTATTTCTGGCCTTTATCAGCGGCGCCACGAAGCCGAACTTAAGCTTAACGGTGCTGATCAAAACCTCACTCGCGTAGATGACGTTATCGAACAATTGGCGGCTCAGCTTGCGCAATTGGCGCGGCAGGCCCGGCAGGCGGCGCGGTATCGCGAAATTGGCGAAGGGTTACGCCAGGCCGAGGGGCAATTGCTGTATCGCCGCTGGCGCGAGGCCGATGAAGCGCGCGCTGTGACTGATGACGAATTGCGCGTGCGCATCACCGCCGCCTCACAGGCTGAGCGGGCGGTGCGCGTTGCCACAAAGTCGCGACAAGACGCGGAAGACAGACTTCCTGCTCTGCGCGAGGAAGAGGCGATAGCGGCGGCCGTCTTGCAGCGGTTAGCGGTGCAGCGCGACACCTTGACAGATCAAGATACGCAAGTCGCGCGCACCATCGAAACCCTGATGCATCGGATTGCCCAGTTGGCCCGTGATATAGACCGTGAGAACGGCCTAAATCGTGACGCTGGTGAAACGATCGCTCGCCTTGAATGGGAAGCAACCGAGATCGCCAAGGCCAGTCAGGGTCATTCAGAACTGCTAGAAGCCGCAGCCGTTTCTGCTCGTGAGGCGGCGCAAGTGCTGCAGGCCCGCGAAAAAGATCAGTCGGAAAAGACCGAAGATGTAGCCCGTCTCGCAGCGCGTCATGGTTCTGCTCAACGGTTGCTCGAAGACAACCGCAAGGTCGAAGCCAAGTCTGAGGCTGATGCTGAAAAAGCCCGGGCAGCGGTTGCGACAAGCCGTGCCGCCCTCAACAAAGCAGGCAAAGATTTTGAGGTTGCCCGCCTTGCACAAGCGACTGCGGAAGCCACCGCTTTGACCGCAGATGCGACCCTCGTCGCTGCCGAAGAGGCACGCACAGAAACTCAATCCCGCGAAGCAGATGCCAGGGCAGAACGTTCAGAAGCTGAAGGTGAGATGAACGCGCTGCGTGCCGAGGCGGGGGCATTGGCAAAACTGGTTGCGCGGGATACCGCAGAGGGGGGTCAGATTTTGGATCGTTTGCAGGTGCAGCAGGGCTTTGAAAAAGCGCTTGGCGCAGCACTGGCAGACGACCTACGTGCCCCGGAGGTTGATTATGACGGCCCATCAGGTTGGGCCGTGTTGCCGCCCTATGAAACTGATCAGCCCCTGCCAGGAGGCATTACACCGCTCACACAGCATGTGTCTGTCCCTGATGTTCTGATGCGCCGCATGAGCCAGATCGGTTTGGTGGACGCGGATGATGTGCCCCGCCTGCAGCCGATGCTGAAGCCAGGTCAACGTTTGGTTTCAGCCGAGGGTGATTTATGGCGATGGGATGGGTTCCGGGCTTGGGCTGAAGATGGACCAAGTGCTGCTGCGCTGCGTTTGCAACAGCTTAACCGGCTCGAGGAATTGAAGCAGTCGCTTGAACGTGCGACGGCACGTGCCGAGGGCGCGCAGCAGGCCCATGAAACTCTGACTGTTAGGATGTTCGAGCTGACAGAGGCCGACAAACAGGCGCGCTTTGCAAGGCGAGAGGCTGATCGTCTGGTGGCGGAAGCGGCCCGTGCCCTCAGTCGGGCCGAGGCAGATCGCAATTTGGCTGAGGGTCGGCTAGAATCGCTGGGCCTTGCGGTGGACCGCCACGAAGAAGACGCGGTGGCTGCCCGTGTGCGCTTGGCCGAGGCTGAAACTGCACTGGCACAGCTTTCTGATCTTGATGCTGCGCGCGCTGATATTGATGATTTGCGCCTGACAGTGGAGGCTGCACGGATCACCATGATGTCCCGTCGGTCTGATCATGATGATCTGCGTCGCACGGGTGAGGCGCGTACAAAGCGCGCCCAAGAGATAACCAAGGAAATCAGCGGCTGGAAGCACCGGCTCGAGACAGCCGAAAAGCGTACCGCCGAACTTGCTGAGCGCAAGACCAGCTCAGAAGATGAATTAACAACAGCACAGGCGGCACCTGCTGAATTGGCTGCCAAACGTGCGGCGCTGACCAAAGAGATTACGCGCGCCGATGCGCGCAAGGCTGGGGCCACCAATACCTTATCCGAGGCCGAGGGCAGCTTGCGCGAAGCGACACATGCGGAACGCGACGCCGAACGGCTTGCATCTGAGGCGCGTGAGGCCCGCGCCGGGTCCGAAGCACGCATGGAGGCGGCAATTGAAACTGTCGCGGCCGCAGCGGAACGGATCGCTGACGACCACCAGATGACGCCGAACCAACTGCTTACAGCTCTGAACGTGACCCCTGATGCAATGCCTGTGTCCGAGGTCTTGGAAGCGGATGTGAATCGTCTGAAACGTCAGCGCGACGCATTGGGCGCCGTCAACCTGCGCGCCGAAGAAGACGCGCGTGAGGTTCAGGTCGAACATGAAACGTTGGTTCAAGAAAAATCCGACCTTGAGGAAGCGATTAAAACGCTGCGCAATGGTATCGCGAGCCTGAATCGCGAGGGCCGTGAGCGTTTGCTGACCGCTTTTGAACAGGTGAATTCAAATTTCTCGCTGCTGTTCACGCATCTGTTCGGTGGCGGCGAAGCAAACCTCGTCATGGTCGAAAGTGATGACCCGCTCGAAGCGGGCCTTGAAATCATGTGCCAACCGCCTGGGAAAAAGCTTTCGACCCTCAGCCTTTTGTCGGGCGGAGAACAGACTTTGACCGCGATGGCTCTGATTTTTGCAGTGTTTCTAGCAAACCCAGCGCCGATTTGCGTGTTGGACGAGGTGGATGCACCGCTTGACGATGCCAATGTGACCCGGTTCTGTGACCTGCTCGACGAGATGTGTCGGCGCACTGATACTCGGTTTCTGATTATCACGCACCACGCGGTAACGATGGCGCGGATGGATCGTTTATTTGGGGTGACAATGGCAGAACAAGGCGTAAGCCAGCTTGTATCGGTTGACCTTAGCAAGGGCAAAGCTTTGGTGGCATAACTTTTTGTCCTGATAGGTACGTAGCTTGTCAGCCAGAAGATTGCTCTGATTCACTGGTACGTAATTCAGAAATTTTGCATGTCGGCAATGTTATGAAGGCGCACTTTTCGTAGGCAAGGGACATAGCTGCCCGATGCAAGAGCGGTTATATCAAATGGTCGAGTCCTGTGATGCTACGTCTATTGGCTGATGTTTGGCGGTCATACCGTTCAAACTTGCTGACGTTCTAAAGTTGGTCCAGCAAAGCCTGCGTTGGCCATGCATCCGAAGGCAAGCCCAGTCGCTTTTGCTCGGCTTGTACCGCGCCCCGCGTGCCTGCGCCTAGGATGCCGTCAATCTTGCCAACGTCATATCCGCGCGATTGCAGTTTGTGTTGAAGGGCCTTCATTTGGTCCGATCCCAGCCCTACATCTGGCGCGCCTGCATCATAGACTTGGGCGCCATTCAGCAGGGTCGCGAAATAGGCAGCTGTCAGCACGTAGGTGAATGACTGGTTCCAGTCAAAGTAAACGTTGAAATTCGGATAAGCCAAAAAGGCAGGCCCTTTGTGCCCCTGAGGCAAAATTAACGACGCGGGTAGGTTAGCAAGCTGTCCTTGCCGTGCACGCACGCCTTGGGCCTGCCACTCAGAAGGTGTCTTGGTCGTGTTCAACCCGCTCAGGCTCCAGTCCATTTTGGGAGGAATGCGCACTTCTTGCAGCCAAGGCTCGCCTGAGCGCCAGCCGAGGTGTTGCAGCATCTTTCCGCCCGACATCAATGCGTCAGGTACTGAAGATTTCAGGCGTACTGCGCCATCACCATCGCCATCTACGCCATTGGTTAGGATGTCTTGGGGCAGCATCTGCACCATCCCAATTTCACCCGCCCAAGCACCAGTTGTGCGCTGCGGATCAAATCCACCTTTTGAATAAAGTTCTATCGCTGCAATAGCTTGTGGTCGAAACAGTTCAGGGCGGCGGCAGTCATGGGCCAATGTAACCAGGGCGTTGGCAGTGTTGAAATCGCCCTGAAACGCGCCGTAGTCCGTTTCGAAAGCCCAGAATGCCAACAGGATATTCCGGTCAACGCCATATTTGCGTTCGACGCGATCAAATACAGATTTGTATTGCCGTGCTTTGGCACGACCTATGTCGATCCTGTTTCGCGAGATCAGACGGCGAGAAAAGTCGATGAATGGACGTTGGAAAACCCCCTGCGCCCGGTCGGCGCGCAACACGGCGTTGTCTTGGCGTACATCGGACAGAAACGCATCCGCCGTGGCCGGTGCAATGCCCTGTGCCACGGCATCTGCTTTCAGCTCGGCCTTGAAGGCGCTAAACGATCCTCCACATTGGGCGATTGCGACAGCAGGCATTAAACCCATCAAAAATGCAGAGCTCATATATTTTAGAAACATCATAAAATTACCTCGATCAAAAAGAGGACAGCCAGTGTCAGCCACCATGCTTTCCACGTTATTGCTACGGCGGCGTCAATATTGGACGGTGTCAGACTGCGCTGCCCGCCCTTGTTGACCCAAGCCAGATCACGGGTTGAGCCATGATAGCTGCGCGGACCTGCCAGCGCGATGGCAAGACTGCGCGCCATGGCGGCCTCAGGCCAGCCTGCGTTTGGAGAACGGTGCAACGCGGCATCGTTAGTGATGTCGCGCGCTGCGTTCAGGGTTCCGCCAACCACTGCGATCAACCCAGCGGTTAGCCGCGCTGGCACCCAGTTCATCACGTCGTCCAGACGGGCTGCGGCCCATCCAAAGGCCTCGTGACGTGGGGTGCGATAGCCGATCATACTGTCGGCGGTATTCACAACCTTGTAGATCGCAATGCCTGGAAGCCCGGCGATGAGAAACCAAAAGGCAGGTGCGATGACGCCGTCGCTGAAATTCTCTGACAGGCTTTCGATGGCGGCGCGGCTTGTGTCCGACGGGGTCATATCGCTCGTGTCGCGGCTGACAATCATGGCCACTGCTGCCCGGCCTGAATCCTTTGATTGTCGCAACCCGTTTGCCACGGCCTGCACATGTGCAACTAGCGATTTTTGCGCCAGCAGGATTGCCGCGCACAAGATTGATACTAAAATGCCGAACTGGCTCAGCCCCCATCCAATGAGGCCAGCGCCCATGACCAATGCTGCGACCGCTACCGACCCTTTGATTTCTTTGTGACTGCCCTTGTTCCAGTGACGATCCAATACGCTCACGGCGCGTCCCATTATCACTGCTGGGTGGGGCATTCGCGACCAAAGCCACCGCGGCTCGCCAAACACAGCGTCAAGCAAAAGCGCGAGAAAAAGCATTGTCGGCGTGCTCAAAGTGCTTCCTCCAGTCGATTCCAATGGTCAGGATGCGGCAGACCTAGGCGTAACCAGTTAGAGGTGTATGGAAAGCAGCGGCTCCAGATGTGATGATGCGCAAGGCGGTCTTGCCATGTTGCGGCATCTTGTACCCCATAGAGCCGAAACAGTGAGGTGCCACCCAAAACCTCCGCCCCTTTTGAGGTGACAAGTGCATCCAGTCGTGCAGCATCTGCATTTAGGCGAAAGCGGGTTTTTTCAGCCCATGCCCTGTCGCGCAGTGCCGCAACACCAACGGCAAGTGCTATGCCCGACACTGGCCAAGGGCCCAGCATCTCGCGCAGTTGTGCAATTAGTCGGGGGTCACCGATCACAAAGCCAAGGCGCAATCCCGCGAGGCCCCAGAATTTACCAAAACTTTTAAGGATTAAGTTTCCGGGGCGGGCGGCTGTTGCCATCAGGCTTTGATCCGGGGTGACGTCAGCAAAGCTTTCGTCAATGATATTGAGCTTTGCCGATAAATCGGCAACGGTCCACATGCGACCGTCGGGATTGTTTGGGTGCACGAGTACACGTGCGGAAGACGAGCCGCCGTTCACAATATTCCAGCCCAAAGCGGCAAAGCTTGCCGCGTGTTCATTATATGTCGGCGCCGCGATGTGCACTGTTTCAGCGCAGGCCAAACGCGGGATCTGCGCAATCAAAGCAGAGGCACCCGGGGCCGCTAAGATGTCAGCGCCCTCGGGCACGTTCCAAAACGCGCGCGCAGCATCCGTCAGGGCCGTCGCGGCGCATTTATCTGGGAGGGCGTTCCAACTGGAGGCGTGCAAGTTTGGTAACGGATACGGCACTGGATTAATACCTGTCGACAGGTCAATCCACATTTCGCGGTCGCCTCCATAGTGGGCAGCTGCCGCATCGATTCCCCCGCCATGGTCGCGTATTTCCATCATTTTGTAAGGCTCCGACCTATTTTCCGCCCAGATCAGCGTAACACCACCAGCTAAGAGCGGATCACCGCCTATTTTTCAAGTAGGCCCGCCGCGTGTGAAGTCTTGAATGTTCTTATTAACGATTTCTTAATACAATTTAACGATTGTACTATCCTTAGGTATAGTATGGTTTTGCGGAGTAATCATGAGTGTTCTTATTGTAGAAAGTCGTCCCGAATTGGGGAGGCTTTGGAAGCGTCATCTTGAGCGTCAGGGCAAAACTGTAGACCTAGTATCTGGCGAAGAAGAAGCGATTGCTTATCTCTCTGAGCACGATACCGATATGATCGTACTGGATTTGGTACTAGAGGATGGTAGCGCCTTAACGGTCTCTGACTTTGCTAACTACCGGCGTCCGAATGCGCGCGTGATCTTTGTGACGGACACAACCTTTTTCTCGGACGGGTCCATTTTCAATCACGCGAGCAACGCCTGCGCCTTTGTCCCGTCTGGAACCCCGCCGGACGATCTTGCCGCAATGGTTGATTACTACGCTATGAGCTGACACCGGCAAGCTGGCGTTTCAGGCTCAGACACGTTCGTGCGCTGCGTAGAAATCGATCTGAGGATTGATCGGAATAATGCGGTGGGGATTAATGCTTTCGTGGCTGTAGTGATAATGCCGCACGATATGTTGCATGTTCACGGTCTGGGCGACACCGGGCCATTGGTACAGTTCGCGGGTATAGGCCCAGAGGTTCGTGTAATCCACAAGCCGCTTCAGATTGCATTTGAAATGTAGGTGATAAACTGAATCAAAGCGCACTAGCGTGGTAAACAGACGCCAATCTGCCTCGGTCAGGGTGTCGCCCATCAGGTAACGTTGCTTTGACAAGCGCTCTTCCAGCCAGTTCAATGTGTCAAAAAGCGGTTTTACCGCAGCGTCATAAGCTGCTTGAGTGGTGGCAAAACCGGATTTGTAGACGCCATTATTTAGGGTGTCGTAGATCCTATCGTTGATGGGCGCGATGTCATCACGCAGGGCAATCGGCCAGTAATCATCTGTATTGCCCGTAATCCCATCGAAGGCTGAATTAAACATGCGGATGATCTCGGAGCTTTCGTTGCTCACAATCGTTTCGCGTTCTCTGTCCCAAAGGATAGGTACGGTTACGCGACCTGAGAATGTCGGATCCGCCTTGGTATAAATGTCACGTGCGAAGGGCAGGCCATAGAGCGCATCTCCATCTGCACCAATATTGTCTGTGTCAAATGTCCAGCCGTCTGACAGCATGTCGGGATGCACGACGGATATGTCGATATAGCCCTGTAAGCCTTTCAGGTTTCGAAAGATCAGCGTTCGATGCGCCCAAGGACATGCATAAGAGACATAGAGATGATAACGCCCGGGCTCTGCTTTAAAACCCGGAGTGCCCGATGCGCCCGCACTGCCATCCGCCGTGATCCAGTTGCGAAATTTGGCTTGTGTTCGCTTGAACTTTCCGCCGCTTGATTTTGTATCATACCATTGATCATGCCAGACACCGTCAATCAAAAGGCCCATGGTACATCTCCCTTGCAAACCGCGTTTACCTTAGGTCGACTGTCAGTGCATGCCCATGCCTGCCGCCGCGCATGTTCTCTGCATTTATGCACACACCTACAGAGTCACGCATTAGCCACAGCTTAAAATTCTCTTGGCTGCGCAGTCAGATTTAACTGGAATGAAAGGTCGCTACATTCATGCTAGTGCTTCAATTTAGGAGTATGCGCATGACAACATTTGTACCCAAAGAAGTGCAAGCTGGCCTTGATAATGCGCGTCTTGCGGCGAAAAAAACCGCTTCCCGGCTGCGTCTTGTGGCCAACGACATGACCTACCCGGTGTTGCGCATGTGGAAGACTGGTTTTTCTCTTGAGGCTCAGGATGCTCCGCAGCTACGTGGCTACGTTGATCTTTACGATCGCGAAAACCATTTGTTCGAATGTTTGATCGTCGCATCCGAAGAAGAAATAGGCGAGATGCGTTATGAATTCAAACGGCTTACAGCAGTCACCAACAGGCCGCCGCTTGATTTCGAAAAGCTAGAAGACGCACCCGTCGCCTTGATCGCGCACTCGCGCTAAGCCCCCGAACACCTATTGCAGGTCGCCAAATGCGCGGGCCAGTCGCTCTACCGCATCTTGAACCCGTGCGCGTGGCGTTGCGATGTTGAACCGCAACCAGCTGTCGCCACCCGCGCCAAAGGTTGGCCCGTGATTGGCCGCGATACTGGCATCCTTTTCTACACGTGCCGTAAACTCATCTCTGTTCATTCCGGTGCCCGAGAAATCAACCCATGACAGGTATGTTGCTTGCAGTGGCATGGATGCCAAGCCGAGAATCGCATTGATGCCTGCATCGAAAATTTTACGGTTGTCATCAAGATAGGTAACCAATTCATCAACCCATGCGGCACCTTCGGGCGAATAGGCCGCCGTGGCCATAAACAGACCAAACGAGTTGGGCGACAGGCCGAGGGCCATCATGCGCTTCGCAAATTTCATGCGCAGGTCTGGGTCGGCGATGATAACATTACCCACGTGACCGCCCGCGATGTTGAAAGTCTTAGTGCTGGCGGTCATCATGATCAGCCGATCCTCAACCCCATTAATATGCGCCATCGGGATGTGCGTATGTCCGGGCATGACCAAATCATGGTGAATTTCGTCTGACACCAGGATCAGATCATGTCGCTTTGCAAAAGCGGCCACGGCGGCCAGTTCGCTTTGGTTCCAGACGCGGCCACCGGGGTTGTGCGGTGAACACAAGACTACCATGCGCGCTGTGCCGTCCATTTGCGCGTCATAGGCTTCGAAATCCATCTCATAGCGCCCATCGACCATATTCAGTGGGCATTCCACCACACGCCTGTTGTTCGCTTTGATGACCTTGGCAAAGGCATGATAGACCGGTGTGAAAAGAATAACCCCGTCGCCGGGCTGCGTGAACGTATCGACACACATGGCTGTCCCGTTGACCAGCCCGTGGGTCGTAAAGATGTGGCTGGTGTCAATCTCCCAGCCATGACGGTTCTGCATCCACCATTGAATAGCCGCACGATAGGCGCTGTCATCGCCAAAATAACCAAAGATGCCGTGATCGACCTGCGATTGCACAGCATCAAGAATAACCTGCGGCGGCCGAAAATCCATATCTGCCACCCACATGGCCAGCCCGGTGTCGTTTGCGACCCCGTAAAGCTGTTCCATCATGTCCCACTTCACGCAATGTGTTCCGCGCCGGTCGATGATGTCGTCAAAGCTCATGGGGTTCTCCTTGCTGTGTTCGCGGAACAAGCTATCGCGGTGACGCGCAGGCGCAAGGGGACATTGCAGCTTGTCCGCGCATCCCCTAAATGACAGGTATGAAACGTTCCATTATTCTACATCCCGATCCGCGGCTGAAAAAGACGTCAGCGCCTGTTTTCGACGTCTCGGACGATCTGCGTACTCTGGCTGATGATATGCTGGAAACGATGTATCATGCACCCGGTGTCGGGTTGGCGGCTCCGCAAATTGGTGCGCTGCACCGGCTGATCGTGCTGGATTGCGTCAAGGCAGACGGAGAGGCCCCCCGCCCCCTGATCATGTTCAACCCTGAGATTGTTGCATCCTCTGACGCACTCAACGTGTATGAAGAGGGCTGCCTGTCGCTGCCGGAACAATTCGCCGAAGTGACTCGACCCGCCGAGGTTCAGGTGCGTTGGATAGACCGGGACGGAAATGAACAATCCGAAGAGATGTCGGGCCTTTGGTCCACCTGCGTGCAGCACGAAATTGATCACCTCGATGGCAAGCTTTTTATCGATTACCTCAAACCTTTGAAGCGCCAGTTGATGACGCGCAAGATGGTCAAGCTCAAGCGCGAGCGCGCCCGCGAAAAGGCATGAGCCTGCGACAGATAGTGCTGTGGCCGGACCCCCGCCTAGGCGTGGTTTGCGACCCAGTGGGCGATATCGATGACGAAGTGCGCAGCCTTGCTGCTGATATGCTTGAGACAATGTATGATGCGCCTGGACGGGGCCTTGCCGCGCCTCAGATCGGTGATTTGCGACGCATATTCGTGATGGATCCGACCTGGAAAGAGGGTCTGCGCGCACCAACGGTGTGTATCAACCCGCAAATCACTCCGCTTGACACCGAGGTCGTCGAAAGTGCCGAAGGCTGCTTGTCTATTCCGGGCATCTCTGCGCGTGTGTCGCGCCCTGCCGGTGTCCGCATGCGTTGGGTCGACCTTGATGGCGCCGCACAAAGCGCCGAGCTTACAGGGTTCGCGGCACTGTGCGCACAGCATGAAGTGGACCATCTTGATGGCATCGTCACATTGGACAGGGTGGATGAAGCACAACGTGCAAACCTGATCTCTGAATACACGGGTGTGCGCGCATGACGGTCCGCCCATTCGTAATGTGGCCTGACAAACGGCTTCGTACGGTTTGTGCGCCGGTGGCCGAGGTCACGAATGATATCCGTAGGGTTTGGGTAGACATGGTTGAAACGATGGATGCCATGCCCGGCATTGGTCTTGGTGCGCCGCAGATTGGTGTGATGCTGCAACTGGCTGTCGTTGATGTAACCCCGGATCGTTCGCGCCGCATACTTCTGGCCAATCCGCAAATTCTCAGCACGAGCGAAGAGCTTCACGCCCGTGCCGAAGCCAGCCCTTGCCTGCCCGGTGTGGAGGCTGACATCACACGCCCTAATGCCGTGTCGGTGCGCTATCTTGGCGAGGCGGGGATGATTGAGCGGCGCGACTTTGAGGGGTTAGAGGCGCGGTCTGTTCAGCATCAGATCGACCATCTTGCAGGTCGGATGTATTTTGACAATTTGGGCCGCGTCAAGCGCGACATGCTGCTGCGGCGCGCCCGCAAAAAGCGCTAGTTCGAGGGGAGCGTTATGCGAATTGTGTTTATGGGCACACCGGAGTTTTCCGTCAACGCACTTGATGCGCTGCATGATGAGGGACACGAGGTCGTGTGTGTCTATACCCAACCGCCGCGGCCCGCTGGACGTGGCAAAAAGGATCGACCAAGCCCGGTTCAGGCCCGGGCCGAGGCATTGGGTCTGCTCGTTCGCCACCCGGTGTCCTTGCGAAACGATGCGGCACAGCAGGCGTTTGCTGCGTTGCATGTAGATTTGGCCGTTGTTGTGGCTTATGGATTGATCCTGCCACAGGCAGTGCTTGATGCGCCGCGCCTTGGGTGTCTGAATATTCATGCGAGCCTGCTGCCGCGTTGGCGCGGAGCGGCCCCGATTCACCGTGCGATCATGGCGGGTGACGCAGAAACTGGCGTATGCATCATGCAAATGGAAGCTGGTCTTGATACTGGTCCGGTTTTATCGCGCGCGTCAACGCCGATTGGGCGTACTGAAACAACTGCCGATCTGCATGACAGGCTGGCGAAGATGGGCGCCGAGCAAATCGTGCAAACCCTCGAACAATTGGAAAGCTTGTCGCCCGAACCTCAGCCTTGGGACGGCGTGACCTATGCCAACAAGATAGCCAAGTCCGAAGCGTTAATCGACTGGGCGCGGCCCGCCACCGAGGTTGATCGTTTGATCCGGGGCTTGTCTGTGTTTCCAGGTGCGTGGTTTGATCTTGCAGGGGTTCGGATCAAGGTATTGGGGTCGACATTGGCCGATGGGTCCGGCGCACCGGGTACAGTGCTTGATGATGCGCTGACCGTGGCCTGCGGGGCCGGGGCCGTTCGCTTAACGCGGCTGCAACGGGCGGGAAAGGGCGCACAGGATGCTGATGCCTTTCTGCGTGGCAATCCGCTACCGCCCGGCACCATTATCTAGAACAGTTTCCCAGTTTACAGTGTGTTGCGTTTTATGAGCTTCAAGATGCAACAAAAAACGCGTTCGACCGGAGGGAGAGGCCGCGTTCTTTTGTTATCGATCAAACGCAACACGCTATAAAAAGCTGATTGGCATGACCGGGATCTTAACGCGTTAGATAATGGGTGATGTTTCAGGTATTTCGTCAAACGCTAAAGGTAACCTACTGCGAAATATTTTCTTTTCCGTGGTAGGTTCCTAATTTTTGCCACCAGTTCATTCTCCGATTATGGACAACCATTTGCTTAGAAATCACTTTGGTTTGAACGGCGCCATTCCAGCCCGGGCGAGTTCGTCTGCGCGCTCGTTTTCGGCGTGCCCCGCGTGGCCCTTGACCCATTTCCAAGTGACATTGTGGCGTGCTTGCGCGCTGTCCAGTCGCTGCCATAAATCTGCGTTGGCCACTGGTTTTTTAGCGGCGTTCTTCCAACCGTTCCGTTTCCAGCCGTGAATCCAGCTGGTAATACCGTTCTTTACATAGTTGCTGTCGGTCACAACGGTGATTGTTGATGATTTTGACAGCGCCTCTAGCGCTGAGATAGCTGCCATCAGTTCCATCTGATTGTTCGTGGTTTGCGCTGCTCCGCCTTTAAGCGTTCGTTCCTTGACGACAGTGCCATCGTTGATGGCCTGCAGCAAAGCACCCCAGCCGCCAGGGCCGGGATTGCCCGAGCAGGCGCCATCGGTATATGCGACCAAATCAGGCACGGGCTTGCAGTACGATAAAGGGGTCAATTTCACCCGACAGGCCAGCTTCTTGACCTGTTCGGCTGTATTCAACCTTAAATCCTGTCGCGGCCATCAGATCCATCAGCTCAGGCTGGGTCACGTAAGAATACAACCTGCCAATCGAATCGCGGGACTCACCTGTGCCCAGTTTGGTTCCGAGATGAAACAATCCGCCGGGCTTCAGCGCGCGCGCCACAGCGGCAAGTTGCGCTGGCCAGTTCGCCAGTGGTGTATGCAGCATGGAAAAATTTGCCCAAATCCCGTCATAGACATGGCTGGCCGTCAGATCGGCATAGGTTGCCTGCCTTGCGGTGACACCGTCGCGCCGGGCGGCCATTTCGACCATCGCGGGCACCGGATCCCAAGCGTACGTTTCCATGCCTTTTGCGGCCATCGCACCTGAGGCAAAGCCAGGACCGCAGCCAATATCGAGAACGCGGCCCCCGGTGGGAAGTCCGGAAATGAACCGCATCAGATCGGGCCGGTTTGAGGCATCATCGGTGAGCTTTGCATATTCCTCTGCTCGATCCGCATAGATGGCAAGAGTTTCCGGGTCAGTCATATCAGCACCGTTATGGCGAGGCAGCCCACCACGATTGCCGTTAACAGGACACGCAGTTTCATCCACCACGTTGGTGTAAGCCCCCAGCGGTCAAAGGCAAAATCAAGCATCAACAGGCCAGAAAAGCCAAATATCAGGTTCATCGCAGCGCTCGTAGGTCCGCCGCCCACCATGAAAAAAGCCCAGAGTGCTGGCAGAACTGAAAAGGCATAGCCTGTTGCTGCCTGTGCACCAGTCGCCTTTGTGGCAAAGCCCCAAAGTACCCCGGACATGAACGACAATATCACCGCGCCATAAGCAAGTTGTACGTAGGGACCCACGAAACGTGCGCCCAGCAGTTCCAACCCAAGTGCTGCCAGATCATCGCTTAGCAGTGTGCTCGCACCCCATAAAAAAGGGATTAGCCCAGTAAGGCCAAGGATCAGAGGGGCACGTGGAATAGACATCATGGCTCACCGATAAGAACTTGCGGTCGCGTTGGCACTGGTGTCGGCCCTTTTGGCCAAGTTGACAAGATGCAATTTGCCGCGTTGCCGCCCTTGCGTGATAGCCTTGGGATTGGTCCACTTTTGCGCGGGGATGGCTGCATGAAAGCCGCGTAATCATATCGCTTGGGCATAGCGTTGGTCAGACGGGTTCTCGCAGCACGCGGGGCACTTTGAATTCGACGTTTTCAACAGCGGTTTCTACCATTTCGACTGTGACGTCATACCGGTCACGGAATGCATCGATGACTTCGTTGATCAAAACTTCGGGTGCGGATGCGCCGGCTGTTATGCCTATTGATGCAATCCCATTCAGGCTGCGCCAGTCGATATCTGTTGCGCGCTGTACCAGTTGCGCATACGTACACCCCGCTCGCGCGCCAACTTCCACCAAACGCTTTGAGTTCGAGGAATTTGGTGCGCCTACGACCAGCATCGCGTCGCACTTGGGGGCCATTACCTTGACCGCCTCTTGCCTATTGGTGGTGGCGTAGCAAATGTCTTCCTTGTGTGGGCCAACGATTTTAGGGAACCGGGCCTGCAGCGCCGCTACGATATCGGCGGTGTCGTCGACTGAAAGGGTCGTTTGGGTGACAAAGGCCAGCCGATCAGGGTCGCGTGCTACGATACCGGCGACATCTTCGACCGTTTCTACCAGCAACACCTCACCGGCGGGCAATTGGCCCATGGTGCCGACGGTCTCGGGGTGGCCGTCATGGCCGATCATTATCATTTGCAAGCCGTTGTCTGAATGGCGCTGCGCTTCGATATGGACCTTGCTGACCAAAGGGCAGGTTGCATCCACATACACCATTTCGCGCGCAGCGGCAGAGGCGGGCACAGATTTGGGCACGCCATGAGCAGAGAAAATGACCGGGCGATCATCGGGGCAGTCGTCCAGATCTTCGACAAAAACGGCACCTTGATCGCGCAAGTTGTCGACGACAAATTTATTGTGAACAATCTCGTGACGTACATATACGGGTGCGCCCCATTTCTCGATCGCCATCTCTACAATCTTGATGGCGCGATCTACCCCGGCGCAAAAGCCACGAGGGGCCGCAAGGTACAAGGTCAGTGGGACTTTGAACATCTTAAACTCTCTGGCGGTCTATATGCCCTAGGGGTAAGGTGTTCGGCGGGCCAGGTCCAGCCCGCCGAGTTGA
>JABITU010000160.1 GCA_018668195.1 Tateyamaria sp.
AGAACCTTTATACTCAATTTTTTCTTGACCAATTAATAAAAAAAGAAATTATCATACAATAAGTGTATATTGTATAAGAATTACGATATTCCTAAATCGCTGGGGTGCTCGTTGAATATTTCAAAAGAACCAGTCCTGATCATCGGTGGTGGACCCGTTGGACTTACGCTGGCATGGCGTTTGTTGCAGACAGGAGTATCCGTTTTGGTATTCGAAGCAGAGTGCGAAATACCTGATCAACTGCGCGCCTCGACCTTTCATCCGCCGACGCTGGATATGTTTGAGGCCTCTGGGATTGCGGCCGAGATAATTGCCAAAGGGCGCATCACGCCGGATTGGCAAATACGGATGTTGACAACAGGCGAAAACGCGCGCTTTGATCTAAGCGTTTTAAAGGATGACACGGGCCATCCCTACAGGTTGCAGTGCCGTCAGGCGGAACTCAGCCGCGCTCTTTTAGCGCGGTTGCCGGATGCGGTTGTGCATTTTGGTTCAGAGGTGTCTGCGGTATCCCAAGACGCTTCCGGTGTTCTTGCCGTTGTGAATGAACAAGAGGTTCGCGGATCGATTATGGTCGGTTGCGATGGCGCGCGTTCTATCGTGCGTAAATCCATAGGTGCTGAGTTTGAAGGCGGCACGTATCCCGAAAACACCATCCTCGCGACCACGCATTTCCCTTTTGAAGACCACATCGAAGATCTATCCGGTGTGAACTACATTTGGAAGCCAAAGGGAACGTTCTCGCTGCTGCGTTTACCCGATGTCTGGCGTGTGTCCTTACATCCAGAGGACGGCCAAAGCCCTGAGGAGGCTATGGACGATGCCTGCATCCGCGCGCAGGTAAAATCAGTCATTCCTGCTGCGCAAAACATTGATATTGATGAGAAAAGAATCTACCGCGTGCACCGCCGCGTGGCAACACATTACCGCAAGAACAGGATGTTCTTGGCGGGTGATGCCGCCCATCTGAACTCGCCCAAAGGTGGCATGGGTATGAACGGCGGCATTCACGATGCGTGGTCATTAGCGGATAAATTGATCGCCATGGTGGGTGGCGATGATCCCATGATTTTGGACAGCTATGAACGCCAACGCAGGGCCGTCGCCTATGACGATATTGTGCAGCAAGCCGATACCAATCGCGCCCGTATGAACACCCTCGATCCCATTGAGCGAGCGGCCCACCTCAAGAACCTGCAAGACATCGCGGCTGATCCCGTCAAGGCCCGCGCCTTTCTGCGCAAGTCCTCAATGATCGACGGTCTGGAACATGCGAAGGCCATCGTGTGACCCGAAGGATCGCGATATTGGGCGGCTGCGGCGGCATCGGGCGTGACTTGGTCGCAGCTTTGCACGACGGCGGCGCAACGCCGATTGTTCTCGACCTTCCCACGTCTCTCAAGGCCCATCCTTTGGACGGTGAAACACATGCTATTGACGCGACTGATGCCGATGCGTTGGTACGTGTGGCCGAGGCAGTAGGCAACATCGACGGCTTCGTAAACCTCTGCGGTTTTATGAGCGAAGCAGAACCACTTGCAACCCATGCACCAGAGACTTGGGCAAGCCTGATTGACGGCAATCTGACCTCTGCCTTCTACGCCGCGCGGGCGTTTTCATCCCGCATCTCTGACGGCGGCGCGATGGTCCTAACGGGATCAGGCTTGGGCCACTTCGCCCGCCCCGGTTATGGAGCCTACGCCGTAGCAAAAGCTGGCATTGCGGCAATGACACGCCAACTCGCGTTAGAACTCGCCCCCAAATGCCGGGTGAATTGCGTCGCCCCGTCAGCTGTAAACACAGCCTTTTTGCGTGGAGGCACGGGCCGCTCTGATGAACAGCAAGCCGAGCGGCTGGACCGCGAGGCTTATGCCAAGACCATTCCATTGGGCCGGATCGCAGAGCCGCGTGACATTACCGGGCCAATCCAATTCCTTCTCTCGCCCGCCGCGGGTTACGTCACCGGGCAGGTACTTCAAGTCAACGGCGGGACGTACATGGGATGACCACAGCATGACATTCAACCTCCCCATCATCCCCCCAAGGCAAGTCACAGGACTGGCAGGCCAAGGCGCAAGCCGTGGGGGCGGCATTGAGATACCTATCTATTACCCGGCAACCGGACAGCAGATTTCGACGTTGATCGAGGATGGTTCCGCTGCTGTAGCACAAGCCGTGGCCATTGCGCGAGACGCATTCGACAAAGGACCTTGGCCGCATCTCAGCGTTGAAAAGCGGATGGAGGTACTGGAAGCTTGCCGCACTAAAATTCTCGAAAACGTCGATGAATTGGCACGGCTGGAATGTGCGGCGACGGGCTTGGTCCTCAAGGAGCTCAAAGCGCGGCATATGGTGCGTGCCGCCTATAATTTTCGATTTTTCGCAGAATACATCAGCCAGTCCAAAGGCGAGGCCTACACCCAAACCGACAATTACATCACAACCGTCACACGTAGGCCCGTTGGCGTTGCCGCATTAATCGCGCCGTGGAACGCGCCTGTTGCCTTGGCCACGATGAAAATCGCGGCGGCATTGGCGTTCGGGAATACCTGCGTGCTGAAACCTTCCGAACAGACCCCACTTTCGCTCGCCCGCTTGGTCGCGCTGTTGAATGATGTATTGCCAGAAGGCGTGTTGAATTTGGTCAATGGCCGTGGCCCTGTGACGGGAGCGGCGTTGGTCGCCAACCCAGATGTCGATCTCATCAGCTTTACCGGCGGCACAGAAACTGGCCGTGCGATCATGTCTGCTGCGGGACAAAACCTTGTGCCTGCAACGATGGAATTGGGCGGCAAATCGGCCAACATCATCTTTGCCTCCGCTGATGTAGAGCGCGCGTTGGACGGGGCTTTGCAGGGGATATTTTCTAATAATGGTCAGCAGTGTTTGGCAGGCTCCCGCATCTTGGTCGAACGCAGTATGTTCGATGAATTCACAGCGCGATTTGCCGAACGTGCCAAGCGGATCAAGGTAGGAGACCCTTTGGATGATGCCACTGAAGTCGGTCCACTGGCATCCGCACCTCACATGAACCGGGTGCTGTCTTTTGCCAATATGGCGCGCGAGGATGGCGGGTCAGTCCTGACAGGAGGAACGCGTCGCGATGATCTTGGCGGTGGGTATTTCATTGAACCAACGGCAGTGCTGGCTACTTCAAATGCCGATCGCTGTGCGCAAGAGGAAATATTTGGCCCCTTCGCCACCTTCCTGCCGTTTGATGATATCGAGGATGCCGTCAGCATCGCCAATGACACCCAATTCGGTCTGGTCAGCTATATCTGGTCGTACCATTTTCCCACCGTCATGCAAACACAAACCCACCTGCGCTCAGGCGTTGTCTGGGTCAACACACCAATGATGCGCGAATTACGTGCGCCCTTTGGCGGGTTCAAATCCTCCGGCGTGGGCCGTGAAGGCGGTGCCTCTTGCGAGCGATTCTACACAGAAGAAGTCACAACATCGACACCGATCAAACCGGTGCAACTGCGCAGATTTGGCGCAGAAACGTAAGGACTGCGACAAGCGGTCACCAACCAACTGGGAGAGTTAAGATGAAGTATTTCAATAATCTACTGGCTGCCGCCGCCCTGTCCGCACTGGCCCTGCCCGCCACCGCACAAGAGATCATCAAGGTTGGCACCTTTGTGGCTGAACAATCCACAGGTGTGGCAAAAGTCATCAAGCCGTGGATGGAAGCCGTAGCCACCGAAACCAATGACGTGAAAATGATGCCGTTTTGGGGCGGTACATTGGGGAAGAACCCGTTCAAACAATTCGAATTGGTGCAGAACGGTGTGGCCGATGTGACATGGGTCTTGCCGGGGTATACGGCTGGGCAATTCCCCGAAATGGGTGTTTTTGAACTGCCATTCCTGTTTCGCACGGCCGAAGAAGCCTCGGTTGTAGGCTGGAAACTGCACGAGATGGGATTGCTGACCGGGTTTGACGGCGTCCATTTGGTCGGCTTTTTCGCGGCCGAACCCAACGCGCTGTTTATGAAAAAAAAGATCGCCAGCCTTGATGACATCGCGAATATGAAAGTGCGCTCTGTTGGGTCGATCCATGCCAGTTGGCTGGAGAGCCTCGGTGCGGCCCCACAAACACTATCTTCGGCTGAAATGAACGAAGGCCTGAACCGCGGCACTGTCGACGGTGCGATCCAAGGTTGGACGGGGATGAAGACCTTCAAATCCCTGCCGTTGGTAGATCAGGCTTATGTTGTGCCAGCCGGTGCAATCCCGTTCTTGCTGCTGATGAACGAGGGCAAATGGAACAGCTTAAGTGCCGATGCGCAGACCGCGATCATGTCTCATGGCGGAGCCAAGATGGCGCAAATAGGTGGGGATGCATACACAGATGTTGGTGAAAGCATTCGTAAGGATGTCGTGGCAGAGGGCCGGATCGAAGTGGTAACGCCGGATCAGGCGACGATTGAGAAGTACGCAGGCAAAGCGAAGACCGTGCATGATGCGTGGATCGCAGCGACGCCAAATGGCCAAGCCGTCTATGACACGGCAGTCAAGCTCTTGGTCGAAATGCGCGGCGCCAGTTGATGAAAATCGCCATGACCCAAGCAAGCAAGCTTGATCGGTTCACACGCAATGTCGCCCTTGTCGGGTTTTGCGGGCTTGTGGTCATGGCGCTTTTAATCACTTGGGACGGCTTTGCTCGATACTTGGGTGCCCCGCGCATCTCGGGGTTCTCGGACTACGGCGAAGTAGTGTTTCCTATCGTCATCGCGTCTTGCTTTCCGGCAGGTTTACTCCGCCAAACCAATGTCACGGTACGCGTTTTTGGCACCATGGGCGGGTTTCGCGTGAACGCGGCGTTAGAGTTGTTTGGTGCCATTATCACACTTGTTTTCTTCGGTCTGCTGGTTTGGCAATTTGTCTTGTTGGCTGGCCAATATAGCGATGGTGGCCGCACCACCCGTACCATAGGCTTGCTCCTTGCACCGTGGTTCTACGTCACCGTGGCGATAATGGCGATCTGTGTGCCGGTGCAAGCCTTCGTCTTTTATAGCTGGCTGCACGCTCTGATCTTTGGTGAAAAACCCGACATCATGGAGTTGCAGCATGACGAATTGGCGGACATCAAACCATGATATCTGATCCCATTACAACCGGACTTTTGGGCCTCACCGCAATGTTTGTGCTGATCGTCTGCCAAGTGCCTGTTGGCATTGCGATGGGTGTGGTCGGCGTCATCGGCACAGGGCTGATCATCGGCTTTGGCCCGGCCCTGACGTTGCTTGCAACCGAACCATCCGGCGCAATGGCCGCTGAAGGGTTAGCGGTGATTGCGATGTTCCTGTTGATGGGCAATCTCGCCCATGTCGGGGGCTTATCGGGCGAATTGTACAGGCTGGCCTACGTTTACCTTGGTCACAAGCGTGGTGGACTCATCTTTGCCACGGTTGGGGCATGCGCGGGATTCGGTGCCATCTGCGGCTCAAGCGTTGCAACCGCAGCAACCATGGCACGGATCGCATTGCCAGAGATGTTGAGCCGAGGTTACGCCAAGCCCCTGGCCGCCGGATCAATCGCGGCGGGTGGTACGCTTGGCATGATTGTGCCGCCCTCTGTTGTGATGATCCTTTATGCCATCTTGACCGAAAATAGCATTATCGCGCTGTTCCTCGCAGCCGTCATTCCCGGCTTGATGGCGGTGGTCTTCTACTTCGTCGCCGTTGCCATCGTCGTGAAACGCAACCCTGAAGTGGCCCCTTTGGGCAGGCAGGCAGACTGGGGCGAACGGCGGCGCGTGACAATGCAAAGCTGGGCAGTGGTTCTGCTCGCTTTCGTCGTTTCCGGCGGCATCTATTCGGGTGTTTTTACCGTCAGCGAAGCTGCCTCTGTCGGTGCTGCGGTTGCCCTACTACTTGCAATCTTTCGCAAACGCTTGACGCGCCCAAAGTTCCTCGCTGCCTTGGGCGACACGGCCAGCAACACTGGGCTGATCTTCGTCATTATCATTGGCGCATCAGTGTTTTCCTACTTTGCTACGCTGTCTGGCCTGCCATCGGCAACCGTTGATTGGATCGAAGGTCTTGGTCTGCCGCCGCTCATGGTGATTGGCTGCCTGATGATCTTCTATCTCATCCTTGGCTCTATCTTTGACACTATCGCCGCCATGGTACTAACCCTGCCTTTTGTCTATCCGCTGGTGGTCAATATGGGCTATGATCCAATTTGGTGGGGCGTGATTAACATTGTAGTCATCGAACTGGGCATGATCACACCACCCATCGGCATCAATGTTTTCGTCCTGCACGGTATGGCCAAAGACCTGCCCCTGCGCACCATCTTTCGCGGCGTCATCCCGTTTATGTTTGCGGATCTGGCGCGTCTGATCGTCCTAATCCTGTTTCCCACACTCAGCCTATGGCTCCCAGGGGTGCTAGGAT
>JABITU010000161.1 GCA_018668195.1 Tateyamaria sp.
AGCCGCACACGCACCGCATCCGGCACAGATCATGGGGTCAATGCTGACGTGCTCGCCTACTGAAAAAATAGCCCCTGTCGGGCAGACGTTCAGGCAATTGGAACAGGCCGGTTTTTCAGCCCGCGAATGGGCGCAAAGCGTTGGCTCCATCCGGACATAGAGTGGCTTTTCAAAGGTGCCGACAAGCTGGCTTGCTGCAAAGATGGTCTTTGCAACAGCGGGCTGGCTTTTTGGATCCGCGCGCAGGTATCCGTCGCGTTTTTCGGGGGCCGGAAACAACGGTGTGCCACCGGTAAGGTCAAGGATGATATCGCAATGCGACAGCGCGCCATCGCGCGGTGCCGTCAAGCCCGGTGTGCCGCGACCGCCCAAAAGGCTTTGCTGGAAAGCGTCGATCTTGATTTCGAATTGCCCAATGGTGCCAGAGGCTTGCTTGAGCTTTCCAAGCATAACATCGTACTCATGTGTCGGTACGATGTCCGCGCCCGGCGTCAGCAGAACGGTCACTGACAAAGTTTCGACCAGCGATTGGGCAGTTGCCAGCGCGACGTCGGGGGCACCTATTATCAGGCATGTGCCTTCGGATACCACATCAACTGATCTGTAGGTTGGTTCCGGTAGCATCCCATCGGCAATAAGAGCCGCCATTTTGGGTGTGGTGGGGGCCGTGTCGTCAGTCCAACCGGCACGATCTCGGATGTCGATGAATTGCGGCGCGTCGACCTCCAACTCTTCGACGACTTCGGCAAATCTTTGGGCTTCCTGAAGGCAGGCGATGACCACGTCACCCGCTTCGATGGCTTTGGCCGCAATATCGATCTGGCTGGTGCACAGGCTGGTGTGGCAGCCCGCACAGGCCATTCCGGTCGCTTTGCTCAACGCCGCAGCATCAACCGTTTGGGAGCTAAGGCAGTCACATAGAAGCAGAGTTTTTGACATAATCATTCCCAGGATTTGCAGCACAGTCTTTGGCATAGATAGGCAGGAATCAGCGGTGCAGTAAACCGACAATTGCGCGGCAGGCTGATCTAAAATTGTATACACCTTTGGCGTGGTGGGCTGACTGAGGGGTTAGCCGAAAGTAAAAAGTTAGTCTTTTCAGGGTTAAAGGCCTCCAATTTTGCTTAACCCCATCGCCATAAAATTTTTTTTGTATACAATTGCATATTGGGGCTTTGTAAATCGGTGAAAGTGTTCCATCATAGGGATAGGAATTTAGAAAGGTCCGTTCCTTGAAGCTAGCGTATCCCAATGCTCAATCTCTACTGCTTGGCGTTGTTGTCAGGCGCGCACCGGGTGTGACCCGTTGGGCAAAGTTTGCTTGGGCAGTGTCGTCAGTTTTGCCGGGGGCTGCCGCGGCGGATTGGAAAGTGATGCGGACCGAAGGGGATGTGACCGAATTTCACGCCGCGACACTTCCTTTGACGCTATATGTGTCGGATACTGAGGCATATGCTCATGAACTTCAGGCGCGTGTACCTTCTGTCTATGTTGTGCTGCGCCAAAATGAACAAACCGATGATCTGCCTTGGGCGGTCGCCCTTGTGACGGCCTCCCCCTATGAGGCGCAAGATTATTGCGATTCTGCCGAAGAACTGGTCGAGAAGATACCAATGCCGGAAGGTCTTCACAGCTGGATCGCAAGCTTTGTCGATACCTATTACGAAGAAGAATCATTTGTGAAACGCCGCCGTGACAAGACGCGGGTTGACCGCGTTGATGATGGCATTGGTGATGCACGCATCCGTCAGGCCAGCGATGTCTACCGCGCACCGCGCCGCAAAGAGGTGTCGAGTTGAGCAAAGTGCAATCCGCCTGGTCGCGGCGCAAGGCTGCTGTTGCCGCTGAAGCCGTCGCCGAAGATCGCGCCGTAGAAGATGCTGTGATTGCTGAACACCATGAGGCGTTGGCAGAAAAGACCGATGTCGAGATTTTGGAAGAGCTGGGATTGCCCGATCCTGACGCGATGGTGCAGGGCGATGACTTTAAGGCGTTTCTCAGCAAAACTGTGCCGGCACATCTGCGCAAACGCGCGCTGCGCAAGCTTTGGCGCAGCAATCCTGTTCTGGCCTGTGTGGACGGATTGAACGACTATGATGATGATTACCTATCAGGCAGCTATGGGCAGGGCCCGATCAGCACGACCTATCAGGTCGGTAAGGGCATGTTGTCCCATCTGCTGGAAATGGAGCGTCAGAAAGAAGCGCTGTTGTCGCAGATTGAGGAATACGCGACATCGGAAGTTAGCGAGGAACATCTTGACGCAGAGGAGCAAGAAGGTCTTAGAATAGAGCAGATTGATGCCATACCGCCTCTAGAGCCGGAAATCGAAATGCAGGAAGCTGAGCCAATGATGCCCACACCGCGACGCATGACGTTTCATTTTGAGGATGACACC
>JABITU010000017.1 GCA_018668195.1 Tateyamaria sp.
GAGCCCATTTTACCGATTTTCTGTATCGCAGCTAAAGTTCGCTTTCGAGCGTTGGAGAATTTGCCCCATAAAACGATGCTGCCGATCTCTGCAGTCCATCGCTTCGCCATAATATTGCGTCGCAACGCGGGGCATATGCATCACTTCCGATGCCAGGGCAAAGCCCGAGCCGCGGCCACAGGCATGCACACTTTCTGCTTAGTTGGAGTCGTAAAGCGGGTCGGATCGGTTCAGGTGATCGCGCAGTAATCTCTGCGCGCCGAGCGTATCGTCTCGCTCCATCAAATCGACAATATGGGCATGTTCGAGCAAGGTTGTATCCTCACGCCCCTGCCAATGAAGTACCGGCTTGTAATAGGCTGACAGCCACGACAGCATCGCTTGCGTCACAGCTTGGATCAACGGGTTCTCTGTCAGCCCTGCAATTGCCACGTGAAAGGCGATATCAGCTTCGATGAACGCTTTTTCCTGACCAAGCTTGCTGCGCTGATCTTCCACAAGAGCGCGAAGTTCCGAGATGCCCTCCGCGGTGCAATTTTTGATTGCTATCTGGATCGACCCTGCCTCAAGAATCTTGCGGATCTGTTTGAGATTTTCCAGATTGGACGGTTCGGTCGACAGTAGCAGTTTGGCAATGTCGTCGACCTGATCAAAGGCTATGCCAGGCGTGAGCTTGTTCACACGGCTGCGTTCCCCATGAGCAATTGTGATCAGCCCTTTGTTTGCCATGGTTTGCAAGGCCTCGCGGACAGCGGGGCGACCCACGTTAAAGCGCTGCATCAGGGCCCGCTCTGATGGCATGGCATCCCCCGGCGACAGTTCCCCGGTTTGTACCATCGCCCAAAGGCGATCGAAGACTTGATCCGACAGTTTTTGACGCACAATCGGAGCGTCAATGTGATCAATATCCGTCTTTGTGGTCATGCAGTGCGGCCTCTTTGCTTTCGTCATGCCCAGTCTCCCACATGTATAACCAGTTGACCAGTCAGCCCCCAGATTAGTGCAGAAACAGTGTGGTGATCTGAGGCACAAGCAGGATGAGCATCAAAACCGCGACTTGGATTGCTATAAAGGGCAGAAAGCTTCTGAAGATCTGCGGCAGCGTGATATGGGCGGGTGCCACTGATTTCAGATAAAAGGCTGCGCCGCCAAACGGCGGTGACAGGAAGCTGACCTGCATATTCACGCAGAATAGCACGCCGAACCATACCTGCACTGCCAACTGCGTATCAAGCCCGCCGGTAATACCCAGTTCGTCCCAAGGCAATTTCAGCACAATGGGCAAAAAGACAGGCATGACCAAGAGCACAATTCCAGTCCAGTCCATGAAGGCCCCCATGAACAGGAAGACCAGCATCATGATCAGCAAAACACCCAGTGTCGGCATATCCAGCCCCACGATCAGGTTGGCCACAAATGTGGGGCCCCCCGCCAGAGTGTACGCGCCGGCCAGCGCCGTCGCGCCAATGGTCACCCACATAATAGTCCCGGTAGACTTGAAGGTCCTCATGGAGGCTTCCTGCAGAAGTTTCCATGAGAATTCCCCGCGTAGAATAATGAGGACCAAAACCGCAAAAGACCCGATGCCTGCGGCCTCGGTAATACCTGTAATGCCGCCATAAATTGACCCAAGCACGACAAAGACGACGAGCAGCGGCGACACCATACCCTTTCCGTTTTGCCATGCGGCCACGGCATTATTCTTGCCGGTCACGAAACACAGGAACGCCACACAGGCCAGCGCCAATGCTCCGGCCCGGATGATGAAGCCACCAGAGATACCCCCGGTATCGGATTCGATCAGATCAAAGGCATTTAGATATAGCCCGCGCACGACCATTATGGCAGCAGCAACGCCCACGATCATGGCGATCAAGGCCAGTCCGTAAGTTCTTTTTTGCCTGCCGGTCAGATCCGTATCCTTCGGTTCGGGCAACGGGGCCAGAGAGGGGTTCAGATTAGTGCGGATCAGGATATATGCGATGTATCCCAAGGCCAAAATGAAGCCCGGTACAAACGCTGCCTGGAACAAGGCATGGATCGAAGTGTCCGTGATGAGCCCGTAGAAAATTAGCACGATGGATGGTGGGATCATCGTCCCTAAAGACCCAGAAGCACAGATGGTCCCAATTGCAAGGTTTTGATCATATCCAAGCCGCAGCATTTGCGGGAGAGCGATCAGCCCCAGCAAAACGACTTCGCCGCCAATAATGCCGGACATGGCGGCCATGACAACGGCCATGAGCGCCGTAACAACAGCGATGCCTCCTCGTGTACGGCTCATCCACGCTTCGAGCGTGTCATACATATCTCGGGCGATACCCGAGCGTTCCAAAAGGTTGGCCATCAAGATGAACAAAGGGACCGACACAAGAACATAGCTGGTCATGATCCCGTAAATACGCTGCCCCAACAGGTTCAGTGGCCCAGTTCCAAAATTGCTGAACAGAAGATCCGGGCCAAATTTCATGACCATCACGACCACGGCCAGAAATCCCGAAGCAAAGCCCAGCGGCATTCCGATTGCCAAAAGCAAGAGCATGCCCATTAGCAGAACAAGCGATATGGTTCCTATATCCATGACGTTCCCTTTCCCAGGCTCTTATTTCTTGTTGTCGCCAAGCGCAGAGTCGTGATCGGTGGTCTCGCCTGTCGGGCGGGCCTCCAGATGATCCGCACCCACATGTTCCAGTAGGTCTTCCAAATCCTCAACCAGCGGCGTCTCACCCTGATCAGTGTTCCAGTCAAAAATCAGGTTGGAAATCGCCTGCAGTGCCAAAAGCGCCATGGTGATAAGGATCAATGGTTTGAGCGTGGCGGGAATGGGCGGGTCAAACTTTGTGCCAAAGCGTTCCCAAGTCATGAACTTGCGTACCGCATCGTCATAACTTCCCCAGATCAATGCGGCGGCGAAAATAACAATGCAGACGGTCGAAATGACATCGAATGTTCGGCGCAACCAGCGCGGGGCAAGATCATAGAGAATGTAGATCCGAATATGGCTTCTCTGCTGCATCGAATAGAGGCCAGCAAACATGTAAGAAGCGCCCGCAACCCATAGAGATGTCTCGTTGACCCACATCGTTGCGCGACCAAAAACATATCGCATGACCACTTCGAAAAAGATGATCGCAACGATAA
>JABITU010000162.1 GCA_018668195.1 Tateyamaria sp.
AGAGTGTTTTTTGCAAAGTTGTGTGTCACAATCCGGAGGGCAGTATAGCCGCCGTTGTTACAGTTCAGGCGTGATTTAGTGCCAGTTCCAAATCGGTTCCCATTCCTTGATCGCTTGTAAGGGTAGCTTTACTGGCCAAAGATGGTCGCGGAAGCCATCGGTTGTAGAGCCAAACGTAGCGGTATGGCGTGGCTCACATGTATCAATATTTGTGGGCAATTCGTTAGTGACCGGCTGCGATGCTTGTCCGATGACGTGGCCCTGTTTGAATCTCTGGATCAATTCTTTCTCTCAGTGAAACACCCGAAAGGCGGCGTCTAACACTTCCTAACGTTCTGCATTAAATGTAAAAAGTTGCTCGCCGGCTATATTGTACCCATCTATCAGCACCTGCGCTATGTTCGAAGTTAACCACGCTTCAACCTGCTTGGCCAAATGGTGATTTATATGCGTGTGCAGCTTGGGATTGACCGGAATAAATGCGTATTGATTGAACAAGATCGGATCGCCGGAATAAAGAAGCAATAGATCCTGCTTGTTGCCAAAGTTGAGCCAGCTTGCCCTATCTGCCATAATATAAGCGTCTAGGCCCGCGGCGGTGTTCAGTGCAGCGCTCATACCCGCGCCTGTGGCATTGTACCAACGGCCAAATTGCGTCGGGGCTGCACCCGCTGCTGCCCACAATGACAGCTCTTTTTTATGTGTGCCGCTATCGTCACCACGACTTACAAAGGTCGCACCGCCTTGGCGTATCTGCTCGAGCGCAGTGATTGCGTCTGGTGCTTTGGCGATGTTGGCAGGGTCTGACGCGGGCCCCACAAATACAAAGTCATTGAACATGATCTGCCGTCTGTGGGTGCCATAACCAGCTTTTAGGAATGCGTCTTCTGCGGTTTTGGAGTGGACCAGGATGGCGTCTACGTCGCCCGCTTGTCCAAGTCGGATGGCCTGACCGGTGCCAACCACTAATAATTGAACCTCGATTCCTGTATCTGCCGTAATTGCAGGCAACAGCACGTCCGCCAGTCCAGAATTGTGAAAACTCGTGGTCACGGCCAGCCGCAAAATTTCGGCGCGCGCCTCAATGCCGATAAACATTAGGCAAGCGACAAGAAAGCGGATCATTCGATGATATCCCCATTCAAAAATGCCCGCGCTTCGACCGTTTGTTGAGCGTCAAAGAAATCTTCTGCTGTAGATTGCTCTCGGACTTCTCCTTCCAAAAGGAACACAATGTCACTGGCAAGTCGCCGAGCCTGGCCCAGATCATGCGTCGCCATGATGATCCGCGTTCCTGAAGCGCATGAGTCGCGCAAAAGGGTCTCGATTTCGCGTGTGGAACGACCATCAAGATTGGCGCACGGCTCATCCAGAAACAGCACCTTTGGGTCCCGGATTAAAGCCCTTGCGAGGGCCAGCTTTTGCTGTTCGCCTCCTGACAACCGCGTGGCAGGCCGGTCCAGTGCATCCTGTAGGTTAATTCGCTCAGCCCAGTCCTCAACGCACGCGTTGATCTGTGACTTGTGAAACTTCCGCAGCTGTAATGGATACGCTAGGTTTTGCCGCACCGAGCGGCGGAGCATGATCGGCTTCTGAAACACATAGGCTTGCGCCTGGCGGGCGTCGACGTTGGCAACCGACCATGTGACCAACCCGCTAGAAAGCCGTTCAACGCCGTGCAGCACTTTGAGCAGTGACGTCTTACCCGACCCATTCGGGCCCAACACGATGGTGAAACCTGTAGCCGCAAGTGTCATGTTGATAGGACCAAGGGTTCGGGTGCCGCGACGCGTAATAACAGCTTGTTTTAGGGTAACAGACATCTGTTGGGTCACCACCGTCCCTCCCGTTCCGTACGCGACAGCGCATGGATTGATATATTGACCAAAAGCGCCAGCATGATCAGCACAAAACCCAGACCAAGCGCCAAAGCGAAATCGCCTTTGCCGGTTTCAAGCGCGATGGCGGTCGTCAGCACGCGCGTTGCATTGTCGATGTTACCGCCGACGATCATAATTGCACCCACCTCGCCGATGGCGCGGCCAAATCCTGCCAGCGCCGCTGTCAGCAGAGTGCGGCGACCGTCGCGGATCAGCGTTAGGATGCGCTGACTTTTAGTGGTGTTTAGCGATATCAGGAGATCGTGATACTCCGCCCAAAGTTCGCGCATGGCTTGGTGCGTGATAGATGCAATCAGCGGTGTGATGATGATGACTTGTGCTATGATCATCGCTGTCGGTGTGAACAGCAGCCCCAAGACTCCGAAAGGACCTGATCGCGACAGCAATAAATAAACGATCAACCCGACGACAACGGGCGGCAGGCCCATCAATGCGTTGAGTGATGCAATCGCCGTTCGTCGGAAACGGAAGCGGCTAATGGCCAACCAAGTGCCAAAGGGCAACGCAAGAATCGATGCGATAACAAGCGCCGATAGGCTCACTTGCAAAGATCTCAGTGTGATTTCCACCAGATCGGCGTCCAGTGTCATGATTAGCCGGAATGCGGCCTGTATGCCCGCCCAGATTTCATTCATATGCAGCGGCCCGATCTTTTGCACAGCAGCTTAGTCATAAAAGCGACCCCCCGAATTTATGGTGCGGTCCTGACGTCGAAAGAGTGTCTGCGCAAGGATCAGCTTTGCCCCGACCACAACGACTGCGTTGGTTGTAAATGCGACAAGCAGGCGCTTCATGTTATATTTTTGCTGTATTCGGTGCCTTGTATAAGCTTTACAAGCAACGCATGCTTTTCATGTCGTCCTGTGACTGATCGGTGATTGCGGCATCACCATAAGCCGGATGATTTATGCCTCTCAAATTCGAAGGGCCGCCCAAAGGCGGCCCTGTCGATACCGAATAAACAATATATTGGAGCGGGCGAGGCGATTCGAACGCCCGACCCTAACCTTGGCAAGGTTATGCTCTACCCCTGAGCTACGCCCGCTTCCTTGGGTGAGCGGGAGATACCCACCTCTGGGCCGTGCCGCAAGGGGTAAATTGCGGATTTGAGCAAAAAAGACTCGGCGATCTTTGAGGTCAGGCCTTGGGTTCAATCAAATCCCAACGGTTGCCAAACGGGTCGCGAAAAACGGCGACGGTGCCATAGGGTTCGTGCCTTGGCGTTTCTTCGAATGTGATCCCCTGGCGCGTCAATCGAGCGTGATCGGTGGCAAAATCAGCCGTATGCAGGAACAGCCACACCCGGCCACCGGCCTGATTGCCCAAGGCGGCGCGTTGCGCATCGGTATCAGCGCGGGCCAGCACGATCCGGAGCGGGCTGTCCGGGGCTTGCACCAACACCCAACGTTTGTGGTCCTGCGGAATATCTTCAACAAGTTCACAGCCTAACGTTCCGCAAAAGAACGCGATTCCGGGCTCGTAATCCGGCACCAGCAGGGAGAAGGCCCCCAGATGCATGGGGCGCTATTCCAGCTCGACCAGCAGATCCTTGGCATCGATCTGGCCGCCGGGACCCACATGCACGGCTTTGACTACCGCATCGCGTTCAGCGTGAATGCCGGTTTCCATCTTCATGGCTTCGATGGTCAGCAGCAGGTCACCTTCGCTAACTTCCTGCCCTGGCTGCACGCCAATGCTGGCCACAACGCCAGGCATCGGTGCACCGACGTGATCGGCGTTGCCCGCTTCGGCTTTGGGGCGTTTCACGGTTGTTGATTTCACCATACGGTCGGGCACACGTATGACTCGCGGTTGCCCGTTGAGTTCAAAAAAGACTTTTGCTTCGCCGTCTTCGTTTGTTTCGCTCACGGCTTGCAGTCGAATTTCCAGCGTCTTGCCAGGATCGATCTCGGCGGTGATTTCCTCGCCCGGTTGCATCCCGTAAAAGAACGTTAGCGTGGGCAAGATCCGGACCGGGCCATAGGTGCGATGACGCCCCATGTAATCAAGAAAAACCTTAGAATACATTAGGTAACCGCTCAGGTCCTCATCATCGACGACGCGCCCCTGCATTTGCTGGGACACATCTGCGCGCATGGCTTCAAGGTCGACCGGCGGCATATCCGCGCCGGGACGCTTTGTGCTGGCAGGTTCACCCTTGAGGATTTTGCTCTGAATGGCTGTTGGGAACCCGCCTGGGGGCTGACCAAGATTGCCGCGCATCATGTCGATGACACTATCTGGAAAGGCCACATCTTTGTCGGGGTCCTCGACTTCGGTGCGGGTCAGGTTCTGGCTGACCATCATCAACGCCATGTCGCCCACAACCTTGGACGAGGGCGTCACCTTGACGATATCGCCGAACATCTGGTTCACGTCCGCATAGGTGCGTGCAACCTCGTGCCAGCGTTCCTCCAGCCCGAGTGAGCGCGCTTGCGCCTTAAGGTTGGTGAACTGACCGCCGGGCATTTCGTGCAGGTAAACCTCAGATGACGGCGCCTGCATGCCGCTTTCAAATGCCGCATACTGGCCCCGCACCGCTTCCCAATAATCAGAGATGTCGCGGATTGCATTGATGTCGAGGCCGGTGTCGCGATCGGAATGCGCGAGCGCCTCGACCACCGAACCCAACGTGGCCTGTGACGTGTTGCCAGACAGGGCGTCCATCGCACAATCCACGGCGTCCACGCCCGCCTCGGCCGCGGCAAGGATCGTGGCACAGGCGATGCCCGCTGTGTCATGGGTGTGGAAATGGATGGGCAGGCCAACCTCTTGCTTGAGCGCCTTGACCAGAGCGCGTGCGGCAGTGGGTTTGAGCAGCCCGGCCATGTCTTTGAGGCCAAGAACATGCGCGCCCGCTGCTTTCAGCTGGTTGCCCATGTCCACGTAATATTTCAGGTCATATTTTGCCCGGTCGGGATTCAGGATGTCACCAGTGTAACAGATTGTGCCCTCGCAGATCTTGTTTTGCTGCTGGACAGCATCCATCGCAACGCGCATGTTTTCGACCCAGTTCAGGCTGTCAAACACCCGAAAGACGTCAATGCCGGTTTCTGCGGCAACGCGCACGAATTCCTGAACTACGTTATCGGGATAGTTGGTATAACCAACCCCGTTGGCACCGCGCAGCAGCATTTGAGTCATCAGGTTGGGCATGCGTTCGCGCAGATCACGCAGACGCTGCCAGGGACATTCCTGCAAGAAGCGGTAAGCCACGTCAAAGGTCGCGCCGCCCCAGCATTCAACCGAGAACAACTGTGGCAGGTTGGCGGCATAGGCGGGGGCCACCTTTATCATGTCGTGGCTGCGCATGCGCGTGGCCAGCAGCGACTGGTGCCCATCGCGCATCGTGGTATCAGTGATCAGCAGCTGTTTTTGCGCCTTCATCCAATCGGCAACGGCTTGTGGTCCCTTTTGCTCTAGCAGATTGCGTGTACCCATCTGTGCATCGGTTTTTAAAGCAGGTGGGCGTGGCACCTTGAGGTCGGCGCGTGGGCGCGGTCGGTCCTTGACCTCCGGATGACCGTTTACCGTGATGTCTGCGATATAGGTCAGCACCTTGGTCCCACGGTCGCGACGACGTTTGAAGGCGAACAGGTCCGGCGTCTCGTCGATGAACTTGGTTGTGTATCCATTCGACAGAAAGGTTGGGTGCTTCAACAGATTTTCAACAAAGGCGATATTGGTGCTGACACCGCGAATCCGGAATTCCCGCAGGGCCCGGTCCATGCGCGCGATGGCCATGTCTGGTGTCGGCGCTTTGGCGGTGACCTTGGTCAGCAAGCTGTCGTAGTAACGGGTAATGACCCCGCCCGCATAGGCCGTGCCACCATCCAGACGAATGCCCATGCCTGTCGCTTCGCGATAGGCGGTAATGCGGCCATAGTCGGGGATAAAATTGTTTTGCGGGTCTTCTGTTGTGATCCGAGTTTGCAGCGCATGGCCCGTCAGCACCACATCTTTCTGGGTTGGTTTGCCGGTTGCGTCCTCGATGGTCTTGCCCTCAGCGATCAGGATCTGGGCCTGAACGATATCGATGCCGGTGACCTCTTCGGTGACAGTGTGTTCGACCTGCACACGCGGGTTTACTTCGATGAAGTAGAATTTGCCGTCGTCCGTATCCATCAGGAATTCGACGGTGCCTGCACATTCGTAGTTAACGTGTTTACAGATTTTATAGCCCAGTTCGCAAATCTCTTTGCGCTGGGCGTCCGACAGGTAGGGCGCGGGTGCGCGCTCAACGACCTTTTGATTGCGACGCTGGACCGAGCAGTCCCGCTCAAACAGATGGTACATGCCACCATGCTTGTCTCCGAGGATTTGCACTTCGACGTGGCGGGCGCGCAGGATCATCTTTTCGAGATAGCCTTCGCCGTTGCCAAAGGCCGCTTCAGCCTCGCGGCGGCCCTCTAGTACTTTTTCTTCAACCTCGTCCTCGGACAGGATTGGGCGCATGCCCCGCCCACCGCCACCCCATGATGCTTTGAGCATCAGTGGATAGCCGACGTCTGCGGCTTCGGCTTTGATCGCAGCCATGTCGTCGCCCAGCACTTCGGTGGCTGGGATGACAGGAACGCCCGCCTGAACGGCCACGCGGCGCGCACTGGCCTTGTCGCCCAAAGCGCGCATCGTTTCGGCACGCGGCCCGATAAAGGTGATGCCATTTTTTTCGCAGGCGTCCACAAAATCCGGGTTTTCCGACAGCAGGCCGTAGCCCGGGTGAATTGCATCGGCGCCGCTTTCACGGGCTACACGGATCATCTCGTCGATAGAGAGATAGGCCGCAACAGGCCCCAGACCTTCCCCGATCCGATAAGCTTCGTCTGCCTTGAAGCGGTGCAAGCCAAGCTTGTCCTCTTCGGCGAAGACGGCAACCGTCTTCTTGCCCATCTCGTTGGCGGCACGCATAATTCGAATCGCAATTTCGCCGCGATTGGCAATCAAGATCTTGTTGAATTCGGGCATGTATTTGGTCCCCCTGGGGTCGTATTGTGCAGGTGCAGCATAGTTAGAATGTTTCTGAGATACAGACAACTCATTGTTGTGAAGTGTTGGACGTCGCGTGTAATATGCCGACTTTAAGCACGAAAAAGGCTCAAAATTTTAGTCTGTAAGAGAGGCTAAAAGAGAATAAAACATAATAAATACAGTTATGTAATTCTTATTTCCGGTTGGCGTTGTGAATGCGCAAATCTATCATTCTCGCGAAGGAGAAATTTATATTTTGGGTCAGGTTAGCGCGAACAAAAAAATACTTCTATCGGGCTGACAGACTAAACTGGTTATTCCAGCTGAAACGGCGTCGGCAGGTCGCGCAGGGTAGGGGTGCCCAACTGCCCCATGTTTGCAGCAAGATCGGCGGACAGGATTGCGGCGAGGTGATCTGGACCGTGTGGCCCGAGAGCAGCCAGAGCGTAGTGCCAGCCGCGCCCCATCATCACGAAATTCGCACCCGATGCAAAGGCGCGCAGTATGTCGAGCCCACCTTCGATTCCACTGTCAAAAATGATCGGCAACGATGTTGCGCGTCGGATCGCTGGAAGCACCTCGATTGTTGCAGGGGCGGCGTCGAACTGGCGACCTGCATGGTTGGACACCCAGATCGCATCAACACCCATCCCCTCCAAACGTTCCGCATCTTTGCCGCACAGAACGCCCTTGATTATAAATGGACCATCCCAAGCATCGCGCAGCCACTGAACGTAGTCCCAGTCGGGTGAGGTGCGCAGCAGGTATCCGACATGCGCATTGACGGGCAGGTTTTCTGTTGCGGCACTTGCGTACGCGTCAAGCATTCGCATGTGCGGCATGCCCTTGCGCGCCATGCCAAGCGCCCAAGCGGGCCGCATGGCAACCTGTGCCAAAAGCCGTGGCGTGAGTTTCGGCGGATTTGTCAAGCCAGAGCGTGTTTGCCGCTCACGGCGCGAAGCCACTGGCACATCCACTGTCAGAACCAGCGTATTGAAACCGGACCCGCGCGCGCGCTGCAACATGTCGCGACGGATGTCCTCATCTCGCGGTGGATACATCTGGAACCACGCGTTTTGCCCGATCTCTGCTTGTAAATCTTCGGGCGATGCCGCAGCTACTGTAGACAGCGTGTAAGGGATGCCTAAGCGTTTGGCTGCACGCGCCAGATGTCGTTCAGCATCTGGCCACATCAAGCCAGACATGCCCACAGGCGCAATTCCAAACGGCGAGGGCAGGCTGGCGCCCAATAAAGAAGTCGAAAGATCTGGCGTAATTTCACCGTGAAGGACCGAAGGCATCAGCCCAACACGGTCAAGTGCGGTGCGGTTGCGCGCCTTGGTGGCTTCTGTTCCCGTACCACTGTCCAGATATTCCCAAACAAATTTAGGTATGCGTCTTCGCGCAACGGCAGCGAGGTCGGATAGGGCAGGATAGCGATTATTGGATGTCATGTCGAAGAGTATGGCCTGCCACCTCACGGGCCGCAATAGGGGGCGCTGCCCCCCGGCCTTCGGCCTCCCCCCTGAGTTTTTCTGGCAAGATGACGGGGACAGGAACCCAGCGTGGCATCCAAAGAACATCTGGCGAACATGGCTTTCCCTTTGGATGATCTGGGGTTAAGGTGTCGTTATGAGTAATTTTGATGACTTTGATGCTTTTGAGGGCGCGGCATCGTTATCGGCGCGCGCAATGGCCGCGCGCCCACAGCCCTATCTTGATGGGCTGAACCCTGCCCAACGCGCAGCGGTTGAGCAAATGGACGGCCCGGTGCTTATGCTTGCCGGGGCGGGCACTGGGAAGACCCGCGCCTTGACCGCAAGGATTGTCCATTTGTTGAACACCGGTCGGGCGCGTCCGAACGAAATCCTTGCGGTGACCTTTACCAACAAAGCGGCGCGCGAGATGAAAAACCGTGTTGGCCAGATGTTGGGGCAGTCGATCGAAGGGATGCCTTGGTTGGGCACCTTTCATGCGATTTGCGTCAAGCTGCTTCGGCGTCACGCCGAATTGGTGGGCCTTAAATCAAACTTCACAATTCTGGATACCGACGACCAGCTGCGATTGCTCAAACAGTTGATCCGTGCGGCCAACATTGACGACAAGCGCTGGCCTGCGCGACAGTTAGCATCGGTTATTGATGGTTGGAAGAACCGCGCACTGACACCAGACAAGGTGCCCGCATCAGACGCGGGTGCCTATAACAATCGTGGCGTTGAGATATATGCCCAATATCAGGCGCGACTGGGCGAATTGAACGCCTGTGATTTTGGCGACCTGCTTTTGCATATGGTCACCATTTTTCAGAATAATCCGGACGTGTTGGCCCAGTATCAGCGCTGGTTTCGGTTTATCCTTGTGGACGAGTATCAAGATACCAACGTGGCGCAGTATCTGTGGCTTCGATTGCTGGCGCAGGGGCACAAGAATATTTGCTGTGTGGGGGACGATGACCAGTCGATCTATGGCTGGCGCGGTGCCGAAGTTGGCAATATCCTGCGCTTTGAGAGCGATTTTCCCGGAGCTCATGTGGTGCGGCTGGAACAGAACTATCGGTCGACCCCGCATATTCTTGCTGCGGCGTCTGGCGTGATCGCGGGCAACGAGGGGCGTTTGGGTAAAACTCTGTGGACCGACAAGCAAGGGGGCGAAAAACTGCGCCTGATCGGCCACTGGGACGGCGAGGAGGAGGCGCGCTGGATCGGAGAAGAAATCGAATCTGCGCAAAAGGGCACGCGGGGAATGCGACCCGTTTCGCTCGAAGAGATGGCAATCTTGGTCCGGGCCAGTCACCAAATGCGCGCGTTTGAAGATCGGTTTCTGACGATAGGTCTGCCATATCGCGTGATCGGTGGCCCACGGTTCTATGAGCGGATGGAGATCCGCGATGCCATGGCCTATTTTCGGGTTGTTGTCAGCCCCGATGATGATCTTGCTTTTGAGCGGATCGTAAACACGCCCAAACGGGGACTGGGTGACAAGGCGCAGCAAACAATTCAGATTGCTGCCCGCAGCGGCGGCGTATCATTGGTCGAAGGTGCGCGTCTGGCTGTCGAACAAGGGTTGATCAAGGGCAAGGGTGGAAATGAACTGCGTGCGTTGGTCGAGGGGATCGCGCGGTGGCACTCAAAACTGCGCGGCCCTCGGATTGAGGTCACCGAAGACGATACGGTGATTGACGAAGGCGTCGCCCCACTACGAATGGAATATGGACCGCCACCTGTGAGCCATGTGGAGCTCGCGGGAATTATCCTCGACGAAAGTGGCTATACAGCGCATTGGCAAAACGACAAGACACCTGAGGCTCCGGGACGTCTGGAAAATCTCAAGGAGTTGGTTGAAGCATTGGAAGGTTTTGAAAACCTTCAGGGTTTCCTAGAACATGTGTCGTTGATCATGGACAATGAGCAGAAGGATGGCGAGGCTAAGGTTTCAATCATGACGTTGCATGCGGCCAAAGGGTTGGAATTCCCCATGGTGTTTCTGCCCGGCTGGGAAGACGGTTTGTTTCCCTCCCAACGCTCGATGGACGAGAGCGGCCTCAAGGGGTTAGAGGAAGAACGCAGGTTGGCTTACGTCGGAATAACGCGCGCGGAAGAGGTCTGCACGATTTCCTTCGCAGCGAACCGGCGTGTGTTCGGCCAGTGGCAATCATCTATGCCGTCGCGGTTTATTGATGAATTGCCCGATGAACATGTGGATGTGCTGACCCCGCCCGGCCTTTATGGTGGTGGGTTTGGAGCAGCGTCTCCGGGTATGGACTCGCATCTGCACAAAGCGGCGGCTGAGGCAAATGTTTACAATTCTCCGGGGTGGCGACGATTACAGGCCCGTTCAGGTGAGCGCCCGCTGGGCCAGCCTAAGGAAAGTCGCAACGCAGTGATTGATCTGAATGCGGTGTCCAGTTTCGTAGTTGATGAGCGGGTGTTTCACCAGAAATTTGGATATGGCTTAGTTGTTGCGATCGAAGGCGACAAACTAGAGATTGATTTTGAGAAGGCGGGTAAAAAGAAAGTCATATCCCGTTTTGTTTCTGGCTGTGACGACATCCCGTTTTAGGCTCCATTCACTTAGGTGAATGGAGCCAGTGGCAAGGATTGCATGGCACATGCAATCAGCCACACGGTTGATCTGTAATGCGCTGACGCCGCCATTCACGTAGGTGAATGGAGCTAGAATTTATGGCGTCGGATTTAAGCTATTTTTCGTGGCTGCCAGATTGCCTTGAGCACAAATAAAAAAGCGGCGACCCTAGGGAGGAGGGGCCGCCGCTCTTGCTGCATCATCAAAGTGTCAGGGAGGAGGACCGTTTGATGATGTATTCGGTGCACTCTGATGTGTGCAGATGAAAAGGTGCGGCGACGCCTGGGAGGAGGTAGGCGCCACCGCCAATTTCAGATGCCTGAGGGAGGAGAAAGACATCTGATCTCAAACTATTTAAGAGGTGGGCGTGCCGTATGCGGCCTCCCATGCGATGCGCTTAACTTCTGTGCGATGCAAACCTAAGTCGGCTAGTTCGCGGCTGGACAGCACAGTCAGTTCACGCAGTGTCTTGTGATAGATACGGTGCTTTTCGTACCGCGCGATGGTAGCGTTCAATAGGTTTGCAGCTGAACCCAAAATACGGCTGATAAAATCGTCATTGGTCGTTATGTGATTGTAATAGGCCATGTATCTCTTGCCAAATTTTGTTTCGTTTCAACAATAAAATAAGCAAATGCTGCAGCTGCACAAGCCCTGAGGTGAACAATGCTGCTATGCAGAAAATGCATGGGGTGGTGGTTGAATTAGAAGGCGACCCGCTTCATGTTTCGGCGCTTTTTCTCTATTCAAGCGACAGCCCTTGCCCTTCCCAGATTTTCTGCCAGTTAATGCATCACCCGAGCGGAGAAAAATGACATGCCGATCACCAAAGATAACATCCTGAGCGCACTTAGCCGGATTGCAATGCCGGACGGTGGAGATCTTGTGAGCCGCGACTTGATTCGTGCCGTTCGGATCGAGGGTGGCAACGTACATTTTGTGATCGAAGCTCCGACGCCTGAGGTCGCGACACGCATGGAACCCGTGCGCGCCGCCGCCGAAGCAGCGGTGCGATCGCTGGACGGTGTCGTTGATGCGCGGGTCGCTCTGACGGCGCACGGGCCTGCGGGAAATCCGGCGGCGCCTCCTAGCCTTAAGATCGGGGGACACCCAAAACCACAGGAGGGGCCGACCAAACCCTCAGGTGTTCAACGCATTCTGGCCATCGGATCAGGCAAGGGTGGAGTTGGAAAATCAACAGTATCGTCGAACCTAGCCGTGGCATTGGCCAAGCAGGGGCGCAAAGTGGGCTTGCTAGATGCAGATATATACGGGCCCTCGCAACCGCGCATGATGGGCGTCAACAAGCGGCCCGCGTCCCCCGATGGCAAGACAATCATTCCGCTGCATGCGCATGGCGTGACGCTAATGTCGATTGGCTTCATGCTTGAGGAAGGCAAGGCGGTGGTTTGGCGTGGGCCAATGTTGATGGGCGCGCTGCAGCAGATGCTGGGGCAGGTCGAATGGGGCGAGCTTGACGTGTTGATCGTCGATTTGCCGCCGGGTACAGGTGATGTGCAGTTGACCCTTTGCACCAAGTCAGAATTGTCGGGTGCGATTGTCGTCTCTACGCCTCAGGATGTGGCGCTTATCGATGCACGCAAGGCGTTGGATATGTTCGCAACGCTGAAAACCCCCGTTTTGGGTTTGATCGAGAACATGTCGATGTTTGTTTGCCCCGATTGCGGCGCAGAGCATCAGATATTCGGGCAGGGTGGTGTGGCAGCAGAGGCGGAGCATATCGGAGTGCCGTTGCTTGGCGCGTTGCCAATCGACTTGGAAACCCGGCTTGCTGGTGACAGGGGCACGCCAATTGCCGCGGGCGATGGTATCATGGCACAGGCCTATGCCCGCATCGCCGAAGGATTAATCAAAGGCGGCATGGCCTGAGCGCGGAAGTCGCCCTGAGTTCTTTGCGATCTTGAAAGCATTATTCCGAAGTTTGGTTAGGCTTTATGCAGGACGACCTGTGCCCACTTGTGTTTGCAGCGAGGGTCCTCGAACGCTCTGCAACTGGCTCTTACGGGAAACCATGGTACGAGGCACTATTTATTACAGATACCAACGAATCATTATTGATCTTGATAGATAGTCAAAAAAGTATCGAACATAATAAGAACTTTTTCTGAAATTTTGTAAACTTGAAATTATTTTTGGAATTTATGGGTGATACGTATCAAGTGGCTGAGGATTACTAT
>JABITU010000163.1 GCA_018668195.1 Tateyamaria sp.
ACAATATAGCCGGCGAGCAACTTTTTACATTTAATGCACAACGTTAGGAAGCGTTAGACGCCGCCTTTCGGGTGTTTCACTGAGAGAAGGAATTGATCCAGAGGTTCAAACAGGGCCCCGTCATCGGACAAGCATCGCAGCCGGTCACTAACGAATTGCCCACAAATATTGATACATGTGAGCCACACCACTACGTTTGGCTCTACAACCGATGGCTTCCGCGACCATATTTGGCCAGTAAAGCTGCCCTTACAAGCGATCAAGGAATGGAAGCCGATTTGGAACTGGCACTAAATCACGCCTGAACTGTAACAACGGCGGCTATACTGCCCTCCGGATTGTGACACACAACTTTGCAAAAAACACTCTAAGCAATCACCAATGCCCCACGTAGCGCTCTAAAGACTTGCAAGCGCGCGATGCTCAGGCCAGTGACGTCACCCACAAGATCGTGGCGTCCTCGCCACTGATCGACACGACATTGTGTCCCATGGTTGCGTCGTAATAGGCGCTGTCACCACGCCGCATCTCGATTGGTTCGTAAAATTCAGTATAAAGCAGAACCACCCCAGTCAGCACATACAAAAACTCTTCGCCTTCGTGACGTACCCAACCGTCAAATTCATCCATTGAGCGCGCGCGGACGCGGGCCCGGTAAGGCAGCATTTGCTTTTTTGTCAGCGCCTCGGCCAGCAATTCATGCTCGTAGGTAACCGTGGCCTGCGCGTTTCCTTCGCCTGACTTAGTCACAGCAAGACGGCCGTTAACCTGGCTTCTTTCTGGTGGTGTAAACAGCTGAGGTACTGAAATCTGCAGGCCAGTCGCAAGCTTCTTCAGCGCCTCATAAGTGGGCGACATCTGACCGTTTTCAATTTTGGACAAAGTAGACCGCGCCAGTCCTGCCTGATTTGCCGCCTGTTCCAGCGTCCAGTCGCGGGCCTTGCGCAATTCGCGCACTCGAACACCCAAATCAAGCGGTTCAGCTGGCGCGTCCTCACCTCCGGCGCGGGCAATCTGGATAAGGCTTTTGGGGTCTCTTCCTTGCATACAACCTCTATATGACGCGACCTGCAGGCTTGCAACGGCCCGCTCTGCCCGCTAGCGATCATTCATGACCAGCGTCTTCGATAGCTCCCCTTTTCCACTCTGCCCCAAACCGTTCAACATGGCGGCCCACGTTCTGGGCCACGCGGATTCCCTCGCCAACAAACTTGCACTGCGCGTTGTGGCCAAAGATGCGGCAACACCTGACCACAGTTTCAGCTATAGCCAACTGAAACGAGCCGTTCTGGGAACGGCTACAGGCCTGCTAAACCAAGGGCTACGACCCGGTGACATCGTATTGATGCGGCTCGGCAATACGCCAGACTTTCCCATCGCCTATCTTGGTGCGCTGGCCGCGGGATTGGTGCCCGTCCCGACATCCGCTGCCCTGACCAAGACAGAGGTTGCACGCATCATCGCCGATCTGGCCCCCTGTATGGTCATACGTGATCCGAACGTGGACGGCGCCCCCGGCCCGCCTGAAGTCCAGTTGGAGACCTTGCGCGACTGGCGCGGTCTGACACCAGCAAAATGGCACATGGGCGATCCTGACAGGTTAGGCTATGTAATCTACACATCCGGAACCTCCGGTCACCCCCGCGCGGTGGCGCACGCGCATCGTGCAATCTGGGCCCGGCAGATGATGCATCAAGGCTGGTATGGGTTGGGGCCGGATGACGTGATGATGCACGCCGGCGCTTTCAACTGGACATACACTTTGGGCACCGGGCTGATGGACCCTTGGACATTAGGTGCCACGGCCCTGATTCTCGCGCCAGGTACCCCTTTGGACGCGTTGCCACATCTATTGGTCCAAGAACGTGCTACAATTTTTGCGGCAGCACCCGGCGTCTATCGTCAGATGTTGGCGAGCGGCACCATAATCAAGGCACCCAGCCTGCGCCACGGTCTAAGCGCGGGGGAAAAGCTGCCGATCTCAACGCACGCAGCGTGGACTAAAGCAACTGGCACTCCACTCTTTGAGGCCTACGGCATGTCGGAATGTTCTACCTTCATTTCTGCCTGCCCCGATGCTCCGGGCGGCCCTGAAACGATAGGGCGACCGCAACCGGGCCGAAAGGTGGCCATTCTTGGGGCTAACGGCCCTGCACCAGCCGACACGCCCGGCATCATATCCGTGCATCGCGACGATCAAGGCCTAATGTTAGGGTACTTGCACCAACCTGACGAGACAGCGGAAAAGTTCCAAGGCGACTGGTTCCTGACCGGCGACATCGGAAAAATGGGGGCGGATGGCCAGATCACATATCTGGGCCGCAACGATGACATGATGAACGCGGGCGGTTTTCGTGTCTCACCTGTCGAGGTTGAAGCCGCGCTGGCTGATACTCCCGGCCTGACCGGCGTTGGCGCGGCCGAGGTTGAGGTTAAAACCGGGACCCGTATCATCGTCGCTTTCTACACCGGTCCCACCCCTCTGGACGAAGCTGCCTTACGCGCTTATGCCCGAGACAGGCTTGCAATTTACAAACAGCCCCGCGCTTATCTTCACGTGCCGTATCTGCCAACCGGCGCAAACGGCAAACTCCTGCGCCGACGCCTGCCCGCGTTCTGGCCCACGTCCTAAAAAGGTCCAAAACATGCCCGATCCGGTCAAGCTTGATATTATGTCCGACCCCATTTGCCCTTGGTGCTATATCGGAAAGGCACATCTGGACCGTGCTCTGGCCGCACATCCCGACCACCCATTCGTAGTCGAATGGCACCCCTTCCAGTTGAACCCGGATATGCCCGCGCACGGCATGGACAGGCGCGCCTATCTGGAAGGCAAGTTTGGCGGCAAAGAAGCCGCGGTGCGCGCCTATGCGCCCGTCCTAGAGCACGCCGAAAAGGCAGGCCTCAAGATCGATTTCGAAGCAATGAAGCGTACCCCAAACACGCTGGATGCACACCGTCTGATCCACTGGGCGGGCATAGAAGGCAAACAGACCGCCGCCGTTTCAGCGCTTTTCAGATCCTACTTTGTCGAAGCGCGAGACATCGGCAACCCCGAAGTTCTTGCTGACATTGCTGACGGGATCGAAATGGATGCAAGTATTGTAGCGCGGCTACTTGAGTCATCGGCCGACCGCGACGACATTTCGGCGCGCGATTCGCATTCACGCAAAATGGGCGTAGCTTCGGTTCCGACCTTTATTGTAGCTGGCCAGCACGCTGTACCAGGGGCGCAGCCGCCAGAAATGTGGGCACGGGTAATAAGTGAATTAGGTGAGCAGAAAGATTGACAAAACTCTTGTGGAAAGCTTGAAGTCACAGTTGATCGTTAACAAAACGCCAAAAATTAATATATGATGCAACTATTGGTAGTTGCAAAATACATGATACGTCTCCAAAGTGACGCGATAGTGCGTCATTAGTTAGGTGTTTCCCATTACCCATGCAACTACCCCCAAAGGGCAGAGACTGAGCAAAGTTGAATTCATTGCCCTTATGGCAATGATGTTCGCGACGATCGCTTTCGCGATCGACGCAATGCTGCCGGCACTGCCCATGATCGCAGCAGATCTAACGCCCAGCGAACCATCGCGAGTCGCTTTAATATTGACGTTTTTCCTTGTCGGTATGGGTATTGGTACATTCTTCATGGGCCCACTGTCAGATGCGCTGGGACGTAAACCAGTACTGTATTTAGGACTGGCGATTTATGCCATTGGCTCAGTTCTTAGCTGGAGTGCCATGACGCTCGAAATGATGCTGGCTGCACGCATGCTGCAGGGATTGGGTGCAGCAGGGCCGCGAGTTGTTTCGGCCGCAATTGTGCGCGACCTCTTTTCAGGTCGGGAGATGGCCAGCATCTTATCCTTCACGATGATGGTGTTTCTTCTTGTGCCGGGCGTCGCGCCGCTGATTGGCGCCACGATCAGCGATGTCTTTGGGTGGCGTATGATCTTTGGGGCGTTTCTGCTATTTGGCGTGATCCTTTTAATATGGTTCGGCTCGCGCATATCAGAATCGCTACCAGTTAATGATCGCCGTCCCCTAAGCAGGTCCTTAATAACTGACGCACTGCGCCAGATTGCGACCCATCGGACCGTGCGACTGTCAATTCTCGTGCAGACGCTGATGATGACAATATTGTTTAGTACCCTTACCATGGTGCAATCGATCTTTGATCTGACCTTTGATCGCGCTGCCAGCTTTCCCTACTGGTTTGGTGCCATTGCAATGGTGTCTGGCATTTCCAGCCTGCTCAATGCGACCATCGTCGGGCGCTTTGGCATGCGCCGGCTGGTGACATGGGCAATTACTGCTCAAGTGATCATGTCAACGGCCTTTGTCCTTATCCAACTTAACACCAGTGCGGGGCTTTTTGTCTTTTACATCATCTGGCAGTTTGGCGTGATGTTCCAAAGCGGGCTGACCGTCGCCAACCTCAATGCCATCGCGATGGAACCAATGGGGCACATCGCAGGCATGGCCGCTTCGGTCATAGGGTCAGTTTCGACGATCTTGGGTGCCTGCTTTGCGTCTATGATCTCGCTGGCCCTTGAAAGCACAACATTGAATTTGGCGAACACAGTTCTGGCCCTGTGCGTCATCGCAGGTGTGCTAATGCATTTAATGCGACAAATCGAAGAAACAGATTAAGATTAAACCATGCCTCGCAAAACTGGTTTTCTGTTTTGCGAGGCACGGTTAAAAATTGTCGACACCCGCGTGCACAGCACTATACACGACGCTATTCCGAGCCATGATTTCAGATCTTGGTCTTTCCCTTTTTCTCTGCGATGAGCTTTTCGGCCAAGTCGCGGGCGATGGCAAAGGCGCCCTTGATCTTGTCGTTATCTTTTTTCCAGTCCCGGCGCACGACGATCTTGTTATCCTTGACCTTGGCAAGGCCACGCTGGCCTTCGATGAACGCAACAAGCCCCTGCGGCGACGCGAATTTGTCATTATGAAACTGGATCACTGCACCTTTGGGGCCGCCGTCGAGCTTGGCGATGCCTGCACGTTTGCACATGGCTTTGATCCGAACCACCAGCATCAATGTATTGACCTCGCGCGGCAGGGCGCCAAAGCGGTCGATCAGCTCGGCCGCGAACCCTTCGAGTTCAACCTTGGTAGATAGCCCTGACAGACGGCGATAAAGGCCAAGGCGTACATCCAGATCCGGTACATATGCCTCTGGGATCAGAACTGGGACGCCCAGATTGATCTGCGGGGCCCACTGCTCATCTGCTTCTGACAGGCCTTGCATTTCACCTGCTTTAATCTTTGCAATCGCCTCTTCCAGCATCGATTGGTATAGTTCAAAGCCCACATCACGCATTTGGCCCGACTGTTCTTCGCCCAACAAATTGCCGGCCCCGCGAATATCCAGATCTTGCGATGCCAACGTAAAGCCAGCGCCCAGCGTATCCAGGGACCCCAGAACCCGCAAACGCTTTTCGGCGGTGACTGTCAGCTTGGCCCTTGGTTTGGTCGTCAAGTAAGCGTAAGCCCGCGTTTTCGAGCGCCCCACCCGACCCCGAATTTGATAGAGTTGCGCCAGCCCGAACATATCGGCGCGGTGGACCACCATCGTATTTGCCGTCGGAATATCCAGCCCCGACTCGACGATTGTCGTGGCCACAAGCACATCGAACTTGCCATCATAAAAGGCGTTCATCCGGTCATCCAACTCGCCCGCAGCCATCTGACCATGAGCCACGACGTAAGTCAGTTCGGGAAGCTGATCTTTTAAAAACTCTTCGATCTCGGGCAGATCGCTGATCCGGGGCACCACATAAAACGAC
>JABITU010000164.1 GCA_018668195.1 Tateyamaria sp.
AAGGTCGATTGTTATCTCGGTACCGTTGCCTGCGGCCTGCAAAAGTAAATCCCGCGTCTCTGGTGAGATAATCGGCAGTGCCAAACCATTCTTTCGCGCATTATCGTAGAATATTCCGGCGAAACTTGTTCCGATACAAGCATTAATGCCAAGTTGGTGCATACCCCAGACAGCATGTTCGCGACTAGAACCACAGCCAAAATTGTCGCCGACAACCAGAATATTGGCCTTAGTCCAAGGTGTTTTATTCAAGATAAAGTCGGGGCGAGGACCCCCAGCATTGTCAAAGCGCAGATCTGCGAAAGTGCCGTCCGCCAATCCTTCGCGGGTGATCGTTATCAGGAACCGCTTGGGCATAATCACGTCTGTGTCGACATTGGCCAGCGGCAAAGGTGCTGCAACCCCTTTGATCGTTTTTATCATCTGGTTGTCTTTCATTTGAAATCTCGCACATCAGCAAGATGCCCGGCGATGGCAGCCGCTGCGACCATTGCGGGCGACATGAGATGGGTACGTGCGCCACGGCCCTGTCGTCCTTCAAAATTTCGGTTCGTCGATGAGGCGACCCGCTCGCCATCCATGGCAATGTCGTCGTTCATTGCCAGACACATCGAACAGCCTGCTTCAGGTCGCCACTCAAAACCTGCGGCCTCAAAGACGGCACGCAGGCCTTCGGCTTCGGCTTTGATGCGCGTCATGGCAGAGCCTGGCACAACGATAGCTTCGACCCCTTTCGCCACTTTCCGACCTTCCAGTATTTTGGCGGCTTCGCGTAAGTCTTCGATACGAGAGTTGGTACAAGAGCCGATAAATGCCGTATCGATTTTTATCGACTGGGCTGATTGTCCCGCTGACAACCCCATGTACTGCAATGAGCGTGCCAGCGCCGCCTTTGCTTCAGGTGAAATATAGTCCGTGGCGGAAGGCACATTGGCCGTGATTGGAACGGACTGATCCGGGCTGGTGCCCCACGTGATCAGAGGTTCGATATCGGCTCCCGAAATGATGAACACTTCGTTAAATACAGCTTCGGGATCGCTGCCCCAATTTTCGCCATTGAACGCAAACTGACCGCTATGGGGATGGCCCTCCATCGCAGCTTCAGTGAGTTGATCTGCTGCGATCAAAGCTGCGCGCGCGCCTAACTCAACAGCCATATTACATACGGTCATTCGTCCGGCCATATCGAGGCTGCGGATTGCAGAACCCGCAAACTCTACCGCAAAGCCATTGGCTCCACCTGCGCCAACGACTTGCACGACCTTCATGATGATGTCCTTCGCTGTCACACCGGGAGCAGTCTCTCCGTCGACAGTAACGCGCATGGTTTTCATGCGTTTGTAGCGTAAGGTTTGGGTGGCGAGCACATGTTCGACTTCGGATGTACCGATCCCAAAGCCAAGCGCACCGTAAGCACCATAGGTGGTGGTATGGCTGTCACCACAGGCAATTAACATGCCGGGCGAGACGAGCCCTTGTTCCGGCACTACAACGTGCTCGATACCTTGTCGCGGGTCGCCAAGACCGTAAAAGGCGATGCCGTGTTTGGTGCAGTTAGCTTGCAAATTGTCGATCAGAAGTTTGGATGACGCGTCATGAGGCTCACTGCTTCGGGTCGCGTTGACATGATCAATCACGGCCAGATGCGCCTCGGGTCGCCAAACGTCCAGGCCCTTTGTGTTGAGCCCTGAAAAGGCCTGCGGACTGGTGTATTCGTTCATGATGTGTAAATCAACATAGATCAGCATGTCGCCATCGGGCAGATCGCACACCTTGTGGGCGTCGACCAATTTGTCATAAAGCGTGCGGCTCATTCGGTTGCCTCCATGTGTCTTGCGTTGCGAGCAAAGAATTCGGACATGCATGCGGCGATATCATTAGGTATTTCTTCGGCCATGTAATGTGTGGCGTCGAGCGCTTTACCCTCAACTTGCACCGCGCGCTGACGCCAAAGACCAAGCGCGTCGAAGCATTTTTCAATAACACCGCGTTTTGCCCAAAGAGTCAGGATCGGCATATCAAGTTTTTTGCCCTCGTCTGCGTTGTCATGTTCTATGT
>JABITU010000165.1 GCA_018668195.1 Tateyamaria sp.
GCCTGCGGACGAGCAGGGGGACGTCTTTTTGAAAGTTCCCGTTAACAAAATATAGCTCTCATAGGCGAGACAAGATATTGGCTCTGACCTGCCCCCCGAGGCTCCCTCATTCATAACGAGAGTTTGCGGGTTTGGATTTCATATTCTTCGTCGCTAGTTTGAGCAAGCGCGTCGTGCGCGGAGCCCTCAAGTTGCTCAAGCGCTCGACGCGCTTGGGCGGGTGTTTGGTTGCCCAGAGATGAGTGCGGTCGGACGTTGTTGTAGTCGTACCGCCAGAGCGCCAGTTTGCGGCGGGCATCATCTAAAGTGTCGAAGATCTCTTCATTCAACAGCTCGTCTCGCAGGCTGCCATTGAAGCTTTCGATGAAGCCATTCTGCTGCGGTTTGCCGGGATCAATGTAATGCCAAGCAACGTCGTTATCGCCAGCCCACTTCAGGATCGCGCGACTGGTAAACTCAGTCCCGTTGTCACTGACAATGCAGGCCGGTTTGCCATAGACGCGCACAAGCGCATCCAGCTCCCGTGCCACCCTGGCACCAGAGATGCTGGTATCAGCCATCAAACATAGGTTCTCGCGGCAACAGTCATCATTCACGGCCAACATCCTGAACTTGCGTGACGCGCCAAACGTGTCGGATACAAAATCCAACGACCAGCGCTCGCCAGGGCGTAAAGCCACCGGCATCGGTGTCCGCGATCCACGCGCACGCTTACGACCTTTCCGCCGTCTGACGCCCAGCTTCTCATCAGTATAAAGCCGGTACAGCTTCTTATGGTTCATGAACATTCCTTTGCGTTCTAACAGCACGCCAATCCGGCGATAGCCAAACCGCCGACGCTTGCTGGCAATCGCCTTCATCTCTTTGCGAACTTCAGGATTATCCGGCGGTTTGTTGCGCCGGACAGTCTTGGGATCGACACCGACAAGCCTGCACGCCCGGCGTTGCGAGATATCATGATCCAGCATCGCCTTGCGTGCAGCAGCCCTTCGCACATTCGGTGTCGTCAGTTCTTTCCCAGCAAATCCTTCAACACAACATTGTCGAGCATCGTGTCGGCCAGAAGACGCTTCAGCTTGGCGTTCTCGTCCTCCAGCGATTTAAGCCGGTGGGTGTCAGACACATTCATGCCGCCGTATTTGGCTTTGAACTTGTAGAATGACGCCAGACTGAGGCCATGCCTGCGGCACACCTCAGCAGTTGGCATCCCAGCTTCTTGTTCTTTGATCATCCCAATAATCTGGGCTTCAGTAAAACGACTCTGTCGCATTTGTTTGCTCCTTCGATGGTTGAGCAAACTCTACATTAAACTGAGGGAAGTTTCGGGGGGCAGGTCATTGCCTGCTGCGGCGAATGTTGGGGCCGCAATCAGTGCGATTGCTGCGAGTTTTACGACAGTTTTCATATTGGTACCTCGGTTAAAAAATTGGCAATTACATAGAAAACATCCCTCCATCCATTGCATCAAGCGTATTGTCGCGCCAGCGTCTTTTATGCTAAAAATGTGGCACATATTTGCTGGCTCACACGTCCCACAGGACAACTTGACCACACCACCTCGACGCGGTAAACGTCACACAATTATACGGAAGTCTCGAATCTTCCGGTCTCGCCAGCCGAGATCGCCCCCCGTCAGCGAGTTTCGCCCACGGGGGCTTATTTTCATTGGGCGGCCCGATTGTTTTGTCGGGTCAGAACGAAACGGTGAAGGAACCGAACGATGTTTGAGAATCTGTCCGAACGCCTATCGGGTGTCTTTGATCGCCTCACCAAACAAGGCGCGCTCTCGGAAGACGATGTTAAAACAGCGCTGCGTGAAGTCCGTGTTGCTCTGCTTGAGGCAGACGTGTCGCTCCCCGTTGCCCGCGAGTTTGTCAAAAAGGTTCAGGATCAGGCTACTGGTCAAGCGGTCACAAAATCGGTCACACCCGGCCAGCAAGTCGTCAAGATAGTGCACGACGCGCTGGTGGATAGCCTTGAAGGCGCTGAAGACCCTGGCCGCCTAAAGATTGACAACCCTCCAGCGCCGATCTTGATGGTCGGCCTTCAGGGCGGTGGCAAGACCACAACAACAGGTAAAATCGCCAAGCGTCTCAAAGAGCGCGAGGGCAAAAAAGTCCTTCTCGCCTCGCTCGACATCTACCGCCCCGCCGCGATGGACCAATTGGCCATACTCGGCGCACAGATCGGCGTTGATACCCTACCCATCGTCAAAGGTCAGACTCCAGTCGACATCGCCAAGCGTGCCAAGCAGCAAGCGGCGTTGGGTGGGTATGACGTTTATATACTCGACACGGCTGGCCGCCTCCAGATCGATGAAGTCCTGATGAAAGAAGTGCAGGATGTGGCCGCAGTGGTTGATCCTCGCGAAACGCTTCTTGTCGTTGACGGCCTCACAGGTCAGGTTGCGGTTGAAGTGGCCGAAGAATTTGATGCTAAGATTGACATCACCGGCGTAGTTCTCACCCGTATGGACGGTGACGGGCGCGGCGGTGCTGCGCTTTCGATGCGCGCCGTCACAGGAAAGCCCATCCGTTTTGTTGGCCTCGGCGAGAAAATGGACGCACTCGAAACATTCGAGCCAGAGCGCATCGCAGGCCGTATCCTCGGAATGGGTGATATTGTTGCGCTGGTCGAGAAAGCCCAAGACACGATCGAGGCGGAACAAGCCGAGCGCATGATGAAGCGCTTCCAGAAGGGTCAGTTCAACATGAACGACCTTAAGATGCAGCTAGAGCAAATGCAGAAAATGGGCGGCATGGAAGGCATCATGGGCATGATGCCAGGCATGGGGAAAATGGCAAAGCAAGTGCAGGACGCAGGCTTTGACGACAAGATCATCGCGCGCCAAATCGCTCTTGTTCAATCTATGACAAAACGCGAACGTGCCAACCCACAAATCCTTCAAGCCTCACGCAAGAAGCGCATCGCCGCGGGCGCAGGCATGGAAGTCTCTGACCTCAACAAGCTTCTTAAAATGCACCGCCAAATGTCGGATATGATGAAAAAGCTCGGCAAAGGCAAAGGCGGCATGCTGAAACAAGCCATGAAGGGCATGTTCGGCGGCAAAGGCGGCCTCCCCGCAGAGCTCGGCCAAGGCATGGACCCCGCCGCCATGGAAGCTGCAGCCAAACAGCTTGGAGCA